>NZ_JAVRHI010000125.1:0-6242 GCF_034105845.1 Streptomyces sp. CRN 30
CTTCGCCATGCCGCCCTCGGTGTCGCTGAGCGCGTTGATGGCGTTGCCGTAGCCCATCGCGGAGATCCGCTCCGACCCGTCGGCGAGCATCGGGTCGAGCATGAACCGGAAGCTCTCCTGGTTCAGCGAGTACGCCACGTACCGTCCGGCGAGCGTGAGGTCACCGTCGTAGCCGAGCGTCGTCGTGCCGCGGTAGTAGTCGGGCGCGGGCAGGTCGTCGAGATCGACCCGGGCCGCGTCGAGCAGCTCGCTGTACGGCCGCCGCGCGGCGAGGGCGTCGAGCACCTCGCGGGTGCGCATCCGCCGCCCGGTGCGGTGGTCGACGACGAGCATGCCGCCGGCCTCGATCCGCCCCCGGTGCACGACCTCGTCGTCAGGGAACGCGACCTGCCCGGCCTCCGAGGCCACCATCAGGTACTCGGCGGTCTCGACGGTACGCAGCGGACGCAGCCCGAGCCGGTCGAGCCGGGCCCCGATGACGTCCCCGTCGCTGAAGATCACGGCGGCGGGCCCGTCGTTCTTCTCCTCATAGAGGGAGAAGTACTCCAGCATGTCCCGGACGTCGGAGGGCAGGGAACGGTCGTTCTCCCAGGCGGGCGGCATGAGCGACACGACCGCCTCGACGAGGTCGAGCCCGTCGTCGAAGACCCGGCTCTGCAGGGTCTGGTCGAGCCGGCTGGAGTCGGACTGCCCCGGCGGCCGCACGATGCTCCGGGTCCGGGCCCGGGCGAGGGCCTCGTCACTCAGCCGGTTCTTCCGGTCGGTGTTCAGCTCACCGTTGTGCGCCATGAGCCGGAACGGCTGCGCCATGGTCGGGTGCGGCTCGGTGTTGGTCGAGAACCGCGTGTGGAAGTACAGCGACCGCACCGAGTGCCGGGGATCGACGAGATCCGGGAAGAACCGGATGACCTCGCCGCTGTTGAGCCGCCCCTTGAGCACCTGTGTCCGCGCGCTGAGCGACAGCGGGTACAGCCCGGCGTACGACGTGGCGTCGGCGTAGGCGACGGCCTCGACCGCGAGCAGGGCACGGTGGGCGGCGGCGTCGACCTCGGCGCGCTCCCAGCCCTCGGGCGCGCGGAAGACCCACTGCATGATGGGCAGCTGGTACTGCTCGGCGGCGGGCCGCGCGACGCCGTGGTCCACGGGCACGTCCCGTACGAGCAGCGTCTCGAAGCCCTGCTCCGCGATGCAGCGCCCGACGAGCTCGACGGCGGCGTCCCGGCGCCCGGCGTCGAGGGGCACGAAGCAGTTGGCGACGCCGAAGTGCCCGGCGCGCAGCTCCGCACCGGTGATCGCGCCGAAGAACTCCACCGACAGGTCGACACTCACGCCCGCGCCGTCGCCGACACCTTCGGCGGACGTGCCGCCGCGGTGCGGGATGGCGCAGAGCGCTTCGTCGCCCCTGCGGATGACGTCATGGCTGGGCGATCCGTCGAGGCGGGTGATGAATCCGACGCCGCAGTCGCTGTGGTCGAGGGCAGGGTCGTACAGACCGAGGGGGGAGTGATTCACGTGCGGGTCCTGTCGGCGGTGCGGGTTCCGGCAGCGGACGGCCAGGCTGCGTCGGTGGAGCGCTCGCCGCGGGGGGACCGGTGTGACGGCCCGGGTTCTGAGTGGTGCGACTATGGATAGTAAGGCGGGCCTTACTCAGCTGCAATGCCCTGTTCACATGCCGAAACGCCGCGCTGCCGCAGAGGGGGACCCGCCTCGCGGGAAAGAGCGATGACGGTCAGATCGTACGACCGCCCGGTCGTCGACCAACGGTCCCGAGCGGGTGGTCGCTTGGACCGTGAGGCAGTGCCAGCCGTCCGAGTCCGGGTTCCAGTCGATGCTTGCGGTTCGTCCGGAAACCCGGTCGGCGTTCGTGTGCTCGGCACCCCGCTATGCTCGCGTGGTTCGTGTGCGGCATAGGACCGGCGGCCCCGTGCTGCCGGAAGGGGTTGGGCAGCGCGTGGTGGTCGGCAGTGACGGTCCGGGCGATCGGCGGGGAGCAACGCAGGCCGGGTACGCGACAGGCGGTGGCGGGCGGTCGGTCGCGGACCGGTACGAGCTGATCGAGCAGCTCGGCCGGGGCGGGATGGGTACCGTGTGGCGGGCCCACGACCGGGTGCTCGAGCGCGATGTCGCGGCCAAGGAGCTGCACGTCCTCACGGACGGGGACGAGGAGCACCGGACGTGGCTGCGGCGTGCGCTGCGGGAGGCGCGGGTGGCGGCCCGGGTGCCGCACCCGCATGTGGTCGGCGTACACGATCTGGTCGACCACGAGGGCCGGCTGTGGATCGTCATGGAGCTCGTCGAGGGGCCCTCGCTGGCCCAGTCGATCGAGCGCGACGGGCCGTGGGACGCGGCGCGGGTCGCCACCCTGGGCGTGCAGTTGCTGGGGGCGCTGGACGCCGTGCACGCGGTCGGTGCCCTGCACCGGGACGTCAAGCCGCCCAACGTGCTGCTGCGCCGCGACGGCGGTGCCGTGCTCACGGACTTCGGGATCGCGGCGCTCGACGACGGTGAGTTCCTGACGCAGCCCGGGGAGGTCGCCGGGTCCGCCGACTACATGGCGCCCGAGCGGGTCACCGGTGGCGACGTGGGGCCGGCCTCCGACCTGTTCTCGCTCGGCGCGACCCTCGCGACCGCCGCCACCGGACAGTCACCCTTCCGCCGCAACGGGCAGGCCGCCACCCTGCACGCCGTGGCCTACGAGGAGGCGGTCCTCGACGACCGGCTGGGACCGCTGCGCCCGGTCGTCGAGGCGTTGCTGCGCAAGGCCCCCGAGCAGCGGCCCTCCGTCGCCGACGCCCTGGCGGCCCTGCAGCGGGTGGCCGGCGGTGCGGAGGTGCCGTACGCCCTGCCGGCGGCTTCCGCGGCGGAGTCCAGCGAGTTGTCGGTGTCGGTCGGGGAGCCGCAGCCGACCGTTCCCTCCGGGGCCCTGGCCGACGCGCCGACACAGGTCGGGCACCCCCTGCAGCAGCAGGGCCAGGCCGGTGCCACCCAGCTCTACGACGCCGACGCACTGTCCGCGGTGGCGCGTCAGGAGGGGGAACCGAACAGGTCCGGTGGCGGCGGAAGCCGCTTGTGGTGGGCCGTGGCGGCGGGCGTCGCCGTTCTCGCGGGCATGGGTGCCGGGCTCTTCCTGACCGGGAGCCCGCCCTTCGGCGGCGGCGCCGCGCAGGCGCAGGAGCGGGAGCAGGCCGAAGGCGCCGGGGCCGGCGCCGCTCCCTCCGCCGGCGGAGCGGGTGTCCCGGACGCGCCGGTCGCCCCGGTCACCACCGAACTGACCGTCCAGGCCCGTGAGGGGTGGCAGCAGGTCACCGAGGCTCCCATCGGGAAGGGTGACACGGTCACCGTCCGTTTCCTCCGCGGCCAGTGGACCGTCGACGCCGCCAGCATGCCCTCGGCCGGTCCGGGAGGTTACGACGCGGCCACCGACAGCGCGCTGGACTTCGCCGCGGAGAGCTGCAAGGTCAACAGGTCCGCACCCTTCGCGGCCCTCGTGGGGCACCTTCTCAGGGAGGGGCAGACGGAGAACCCGGACGCCCGCGTGGTGGGTGACGAGTGGACCTTCCAGGCACCCGCCGACGGAACCCTGGAGCTGCGCATCAACGACGGTGACGACGACTGCCTGTCGGACAACGAAGGAGAGCTCACGGTCTCGGTGACCGTCACCCACTGACGCGCAGGGCACCATGGACTGGCGGTCCTGGTCGTTCCGTCCGGTGTCATCCGACCGCCAGTCCGGCCTTCCGCCGGGCCGGGGCCTGCACTTGTACGTGCACCGACTCCGGTACGGGTACGGGCAGGGGCGCCGGAAGGTGTACGGGAGCCGGCGTCTCCCGCGTCCGC
Source organism: Streptomyces sp. CRN 30 (assembly GCF_034105845.1). Lineage (NCBI taxonomy): Bacteria > Bacillati > Actinomycetota > Actinomycetes > Kitasatosporales > Streptomycetaceae > Streptomyces > Streptomyces sp. CRN 30. The sequence continues at coordinate 3,838 of NZ_JAVRHI010000125.1, forward strand.
CACAGCCACGCCACGTCCCGTCCGAACGACCACACCAGCGATCCCAGCGCCGACCCGACCAGGGCCAGCGTCACGACGTGCGGCAGCCATCCCGAGGCCGCCGCCAGCAGGACGACGCCCTGGACCGCCGCAACCGTCTTGCGGGCCATGCTGTGCGGCAGCGCACCGTCCAGCCACGGCAGCACGCGGGCGGCGGCCACGAAGACGTACCGCATGAGGCCGATCAGCAGCACCCACGGGCCGAGCGACAGCGACACGTACACGCTCAGCACCAGGATCAGGAACGCGTCGACCTCCATGTCGAAGCGCGCCCCGAGCGGTGTCGTCGTGCCGGTGCGGCGGGCCACCTTGCCGTCCACGCCGTCGAGGACCAGGGCCACCGCGGTCAGCCCGACGAACAGGGCGACCGGTGGCGCGTGCCGGAAGGAGTCGGCGACCAGGGCGGTGACCCCGCCCACCAGGACGGTGCGGCCCAGCGTCACGCGGTTCGCCGGGCCGAAGGAGGGGGGCCGGGTGCGGCGCAGGGCGCGGGTGAGGACCGCCCAGGTGGCGAGCGTGAACGCCGCGCCCGTCAGCCAGCCCGCCGGGCCGAGCCCGATCGCGCCGCCCAGGAGGGCCAGCAGGAGGAGCTGGGCGCCCGCGCCCGCCGTCGTCTCCCGGAGCAATGGCTGGAGCAACGGCTGGAGCGACGGCCGGGCGTCGTGAGGGTGGTTCAGGGCAGAGTTGTGCAGGGCCACCGGATACCTTCCGAACGTGTGACAGAGTCGATCTTCGCCGCGTACGTGTCCGCGACTCCCACCGCTGCGTACGTGGAGAACCGCCCGACCGTTCAGGGAGACGCACATGACGCACACAGCCCGCGCCTTCTGGCTCCGCGTGCCCGGGGAAGGTGAGATCAGGGAGACGGAGGTGCCCGGGCCCGCCGCCGGCGAGGTGCTCGTACGGGCCCTGTACTCCGGCGTCAGCCGCGGCACCGAGACGCTCGTGTTCCGGGGCGGGGTGCCCGGGAGCCAGTACGCGGCCATGCGCGCGCCGTACCAGGAGGGCGACTTCCCCGGGCCCGTGAAGTACGGCTACCTCAGCGTCGGGACGGTGGAGGAGGGGCCGGAGGAGCTCGCCGGGCGGACCGTCTTCTGCCTGTACCCGCACCAGACGCGGTACGTCGTGCCCGCGAGCGCCGTCACCGTCGTACCGGACGGCGTGCCCGCCGAGCGGGCCGTGCTCGCCGGGACCGTGGAGACCGCGGTGAACGCGCTCTGGGACGCGTCACCCCTGATCGGTGACCGGATCGCCGTGGTCGGCGGCGGCATGGTCGGGTGCTCGGTCGCGGCGCTGCTCGGCCGCTTCCCCGGGGTGCGCGTCCAGCTCGTCGACGCCGATCCCGCGCGCGCCGCCGTCGCCCAGGCCCTCGGCGTCGACTTCGCGCTGCCCGCCGACGCGCTGGGGGAGTGCGACCTCGTCGTGCACGCCAGCGCCACCGAGCAGGGGCTCGCGCGGTCGCTCGAACTCCTCGCGCCGGAGGGCACGGTGATCGAGCTCAGCTGGTACGGCGACCGGCGGGTGAGCCTGCCGCTGGGCGAGGCGTTCCACTCGCGGCGGCTCACCGTGCGCAGCAGCCAGGTGGGCACCGTGTCGCCGGCGGGGCGCCCCGGCCGTACCTACGCCGACCGGCTCGCGCTCGCCCTCGACCTGCTCGCCGACCCCGCCCTCGACGCGCTCGTCACGGGGGAGTGCGCCTTCGAGGAACTGCCCGGTGTCCTGCCGCGGCTGGCCTCCGGAGAACTGGGCGGGCTGTGCCACCGGGTGCGGTACGCGTCCTGACCGGCCGTCACTGTCACTGACTGCCCGCGCACCCATGCTGACCGGCCGCCCACCACCGCAGAAAGCGCGCGGAGGAGCTGAACAACGGGTAGGGAGGAGCCGTACTACACGGCATGCCCCGGCCCGGGGCAGACGCACCGCACTGGAGGGTCGTCCGTTGTTCAGCATCACCGTCCGCGATCACCTCATGATCGCTCACAGCTTCCGCGGCGAGGTCTTCGGACCCGCGCAGCGTCTGCACGGGGCCACGTACCTCGTGGACGCCACCTTCCGCCGCACCGAGCTGGACGACGACAACATCGTCGTCGACATCGGGCTCGCCACGACGGAACTCGGGGCGGTGGTCGGCGAGTTGAACTACCGGAACCTCGACGACGAGGACGAGTTCGCGGGCACGAACACCTCCACGGAGTTCCTGGCCAAGGTCGTCGCCGACCGGCTCGCCGAGCGCATCCACAAGGGCGCGCTGGGCGAGGGGGCCAAGGGCCTCACCGGTATCACCGTCACCCTGCACGAGTCGCACATCGCCTGGGCGAGTTACGAGCGTGACCTGTGACCGACATGACCATCGAGCAGACGGCCGT
>NZ_JAVRHI010000126.1:0-23412 GCF_034105845.1 Streptomyces sp. CRN 30
GCGGCCTCCTCGGGAGAACCGAACCTTCTCGGTTCTTTCCTCTAAATTCTGCACCTTGACCCGCGTTGCCCGAAATGGCGGACGCGAGTCGAGTCGGTTATAGGACGAACGGCTTGTCCTCGGCACTACAACTACACCATCCGTCCAGCCGCGTCGGCCAAACCGATGGAATTGCCCTCCCAGGTGTTCATCAGCGACGGAAGCCGATGGACCATGCCATAGCGGACAGTCACGCCACTGTGACGATCAGTCACAGGACGATCAGGAGTCACCAGACCCCCCATAGCGTGCAATGCAGAGAATCCACCCATACGTGGGCGAAGGGAGTATCCCCCGGACTCCTTGTCCTATTTTGACACGAGGAGGGGCGTAAGAGGCAAGGCCCTTGTAAGTGCGTTCCGTCACGCTTGAGACAAAAGCCCGGATCGGGACCTACGTCCCTCTGTGCGCACTTCGCTCCGGGCTCGTGCCCCTCTGCGGGCAGCCCGTATGGCCAACTGTCAGCCACAGGAGGTTAGTTCACCATGACACCACAGGGCACGGAAAGCCTTTTCTGTCACACATCGGCAACTTCGCCGGGCGCGGGAGCGGTTGTCCCGCGGTCGTCCCCGTGGACCTCAGTTCGCCGAGCGCCGGTCCCGCACCGTCCGCCAGCGGGCGACCAGCCGGCCGTACGCCTCCCCGGCGGCCGCCCCGTCCCCCTCGCGCAGCGCCTCGACGCCGTCGGCGGCGTCCGCGGCCGAGTGGTCCCCGTCGAGCTGGTCGGCGGGGAGGACGTGGACGAGGCCCCCGTAGTCCAGCTCGACCAGGGAGCGCGGGTGGAACTCCTCCAGCCAGCGCCCCACGTCCAACAGCCCGTCGATCAGCGGACCCTCGTCGACCGCCTCCCGCAGGGTCCGCAGCGCCCGCGCCACCCGGCGCCGCGCCTGCACCATCGGGGTCCGGTACCGCAGCACCGGCGCGTCCTCGGCCGAACCCTTCTCGTACGTCCGCTCCTCGTCCGAGACCAGCACGAACCAGTGCAGCGGCACGTGCCAGGTGGCGGAGCGGATCCACGGGCGGGCGTCGGGGTTGCGGGCCAGCCAGCGCTCGTGGTCCTGCGCGGCCTGCCGGCGCACCACCGGCGGCAGCACCGCGTCCAGGACCGGCGCGGGCAGTTCCTCGTCCAGCTCCCGCAGCGCCTGCCAGCCGCGCAGCCGGGTGCGCCAGGGACAGACGCAGAGCACGCCGTCCACGTCCAGGACGAAGGCGTCACCGCTCTCGTGTACCGGCACCGGCACGGGTGGCGTGGGCAGCAGATCGGCCAGTGACCGGCGCAGCTCGTCCTGGTACGACGGGCGCCCGTCCCGCTGTGCGTAGCGCTCCCAATGGCCGCGCTCCGGCTCCGGGAAGGCGGCCAGCGGCTCGTAGACGCGGAGGTAGGACGCGTACGGGACGATCACCGACGACACCTTGGGCACCCCTGCTCCCTCCCCACGGGCCCCGGCCCGAAACCCGGCGCGAACCGCGCGCGTGCGGGCGGGGAAACACTGCGAATCGTCCCACGCGCGTGTGCGAACGTACTCCGAGGGAGGGTGATCCCGACCAACGCGAGGATGACGGTCCGCCCCAAGCCCTACGCTCGTGCCCACGGCTCCCGCCACCCGCACGGGCGCCGTCCCACAACCGCCGCCACAGACCACTGGAGTCACCACCGTGACCGACGTAACCGGCGCACCTGCTGATGTACTGCACACCCTGTTCCGTTCGGACCAGGGTGGCCATGAGCAAGTCGTGCTGTGCCAGGACCGCGCCAGCGGCCTCAAGGCCGTCATCGCCATCCACTCCACCGCCCTGGGCCCCGCGCTCGGCGGCACCCGCTTCTACCCGTACGCGAACGAGGCGGAGGCCGTCGCCGACGCGCTCAACCTGGCGCGGGGGATGTCGTACAAGAACGCCATGGCCGGTCTCGGCCACGGCGGGGGCAAGGCCGTGATCATCGGCGACCCGGAGCGGATCAAGACCGAGGAACTGCTGCTGGCCTACGGCCGGTTCGTGGCCTCGCTCGGCGGGCGGTACGTCACCGCGTGCGATGTCGGCACCTACGTCGCCGACATGGACGTGGTGGCCCGGGAGTGCCGCTGGACGACCGGCCGTTCACCGGAGAACGGCGGGGCCGGCGACTCGTCGGTGCTCACCGCGTTCGGCGTCTACCAGGGCATGCGGGCCTCGGCCGAGCACCTCTGGGGCGACCCGTCGCTACGCGGCCGCAAGGTCGGCGTCGCGGGCGTGGGCAAGGTCGGCCACCACCTGGTGGGGCACCTGCTGGAGGAGGGCGCCGAGGTGGTGATCACGGACGTCCGCGAGGAGTCCGTGCGCCGGGTTCTGGAGCGCCATCCGTCCGTGGTGGCCGTCGCGGACACCGACACCCTGATCCGTACCGAGGGGCTCGACGTGTACGCCCCCTGCGCGCTCGGCGGGGTCCTCGACGACGACACCGTGCCCGTGCTGACTGCGCGAGTGGTCTGCGGCGCGGCGAACAACCAGCTCGCGCACCCGGGCGTGGAGAAGGACCTGGCCGACCGCGGCATCCTGTACGCGCCGGACTACGTGGTGAACGCCGGCGGGGTCATCCAGGTCGCCGACGAGCTGCACGGCTTCGACTTCGAGCGGTGCCGTGCCAAGGCCGCGGGCATCTACGACACCACGCTCGCCATATTCGCACGTGCGAAGGACGACGGGATTCCGCCGGCCGCTGCCGCCGACCGGATCGCCGAGCAGCGCATGGCGGAGGCACGCGGACGCTGAGGTTCCGCCGGGCCGTCCCCGGGGCCGCCCCACGCGGGTGCCCCACGGGGCGGCCCGCCCTGGTGGCGGCCGGTACCCGGCGGGACGCTGGGAGAGAACTCTCACTCTTGTCGGCGGGTCGTCTCCCAAGAAGTGGTTAAAATCGCCATTGACCAGCGAGGACAGGGCGCCTCAGTGGTCCTGTGCACACGCGCGTGCTGCGGGCGACGTACCGTAGGGGCGCGGGCTCAGGTACCGTGGAAGCCCTACGGACGGTCTCTCTGCGGAGAGCCCGTTCTAGAACATGAACGCGTCAAGACTCTGGGGCCGTCGAGCCCCGTCGTTGAGGGGGTCGAGCCATGGGGCGCGGCCGGGCCAAGGCCAAGCAGACGAAGGTCGCCCGCCAGCTGAAGTACAACAGCGGTGGGACGGATCTCTCACGCCTGGCCGAGGAGCTGGGCGCATCGCCATCAAACACACCGCCGAATGGCGAGGTGTTCGAAGACGATGAGCACGACGACGACCCGTACGCACGGTACGCCGAGCTGTACGGGGACGACGAGGACGACGAGGACGACCAGTCCTCGCACCGTCGCGGCGCTTGACCTTGCACTGATTCACGACCCGGTCCGTGGCCCAGGCCACGGACCGGGTTCTGTGCTGCCCGTCGGGCGGGCGAACCGGTCCTCACGGTCCCGTCCCGGGCGTCAGCCCGCGTGGTCCCCGACCAGAGCGGCGCCCGTGGTGTGCTCGCCGCGGTCGGTGATCTCACCCGCGACCCATGCCTCGACCCCGCGGTCGGCGAGGGTCGTGAGCGCGACGTCCACGGAATCCTGCGGCACGATCGCGATCATGCCGACGCCCATGTTCAGGGTCTTCTCCAGCTCCAGGCGCTCGACTCCGCCGGTCCGGCCGACGAGGTCGAAGATCGGATCCGGGGTCCAGGTGGAGCGGTCGACGGTCGCGTGCAGGCCGTCGGGGATCACCCGGGCCAGGTTGGCCGCGAGCCCGCCGCCGGTGACGTGGCTGAAGGCGTGGACCTCGGTGGTGCGGATCAGCGCCAGGCAGTCCAGCGAGTAGATCTTGGTGGGCTCGAGCAGTTCCTCGCCGAGCGTGCGGCCCAGCTCCTCGATCCGCGCGTCCAGCGCCAGGCCCGCCCGCTCCAGCAGCACGTGCCGGACCAGCGAGTACCCGTTGGAGTGAAGGCCCGAGGACGCCATGGCGATGACCGCGTCACCCGTACGGATGCGATCGGCGCCGAGCAGCCGGTCCGCCTCCACGACGCCCGTACCGGCGCCGGCGACGTCGAAGTCGTCCGGACCCAGCAGGCCCGGGTGTTCGGCCGTCTCACCGCCCACCAGAGCGCAGCCGGCGAGCACACAGCCCTCGGCGATGCCCTTCACGATGGCGGCGACGCGCTCGGGGTGGACCTTGCCCACACAGATGTAGTCGGTCATGAACAGCGGCTCGGCGCCGCACACGACGATGTCGTCCATGACCATCGCGACCAGGTCGTGGCCGATGGTGTCGTACACGCCCAGCTGCCGGGCGATGTCGACCTTCGTGCCCACGCCGTCGGTGGCGGAGGCGAGCAGGGGGCGCTCGTAGCGCTTGAGGGCGGAGGCGTCGAAGAGTCCGGCGAAACCGCCGAGGCCGCCGAGGACCTCGGGGCGCTGCGTCTTCTTCACCCACTCCTTCATCAGCTCGACGGCGCGGTCGCCCGCCTCGATGTCGACTCCCGCGGCCGCGTAGCTGGCACCAGCTGTCTCAGACATGGCGATGAGAACTTTCGTGTCGTACGGCAGAAAACGGACCGGGAACGGACCGGCTACGGACGGCGGATCGCGTCGGCGGCGGCCGTGGCGGCGGGCCCGGCGGCCAGCTCGGTCTCCAGGAGCTGCTTGCCGAGCAGCTCGGGGTCCGGGAGATCCATCGGGTACTCGCCGTCGAAGCAGGCGCGGCAGAGGTTCGGCTTGGCGATGGTGGTCGCCTCGATCATGCCGTCGATGGAAATGTACGACAGCGAATCCGCGCCGAGGGAACGGCCGATCTCGTCGACCGACATGCCGTTGGCGATGAGCTCGGCGCGGGTGGCGAAGTCGATGCCGAAGAAGCAGGGCCACTTCACGGGCGGGGAGGAGATCCGGATGTGGACCTCGGCGGCGCCCGCCTCGCGCAGCATGCGGACCAGGGCGCGCTGGGTGTTGCCGCGGACGATCGAGTCGTCGACGACCACCAGACGCTTGCCCTTGATCACTTCCTTCAGGGGGTTCAGCTTCAGCCGGATGCCCAGCTGGCGGATGGTCTGCGACGGCTGGATGAACGTACGTCCGACGTAGGCGTTCTTCACCAGGCCGTTGCCGAACGGGATGCCGCTGGCCTCCGCGTACCCCACCGCGGCCGGAGTGCCGGACTCCGGGGTGGCTATGACGAGGTCGGCCTCGACGGGGGCCTCCTTCGCCAGGCGGCGGCCCATCTCGACGCGGGACAGGTAGACGTTCCGGCCGGCGATGTCGGTGTCCGGGCGGGCCAGGTACACATACTCGAAGACACAGCCCTTGGGCTTCGCTTCCGCGAAGCGCGAGGTGCGCAGGCCGTTCTCGTCGATGGCCACGAACTCGCCCGGCTCGATCTCGCGGACGAAGCTGGCGCCGCAGATGTCGAGCGCGGCGGTCTCGGAGGCGACCACCCAGCCGCGCTCGAGGCGACCGAGGACCAGCGGGCGGATGCCCTGCGGGTCGCGAGCCGCGTAGAGGGTGTCCTCGTCCATGAAGACCAGCGAGAAGGCGCCCTGGACCTGCGGGAGGACCTTGGCGGCCGCGTCCTCGACGCTCAGCGGCGCGCCTTCGTCGTCGACCTGGCCGGCCAGCAGCGCCGTGACCAGGTCGGTGTCGTTGGTCGCGGCGACCCGCGGGGTGCGGCCGTCCCGCTTGGGCAGGTCGGCGACCATCTCCGCGAGCTGCGCGGTGTTCACCAGGTTGCCGTTGTGACCGAGTGCGATGGAGCCGCGCGCGGTGGCGCGGAACGTCGGCTGGGCGTTCTCCCAGACGGAGGCACCCGTCGTGGAGTAGCGGGCGTGTCCGACCGCGATGTGACCCTGGAGGGAGCCGAGGGAGGTTTCGTCGAAGACCTGGGAGACCAGGCCCATGTCCTTGAAGACGAGGATCTGGGAGCCGTTGCTGACCGCGATACCCGCGGATTCCTGGCCCCGATGCTGGAGGGCGTAGAGCCCGAAGTACGTGAGCTTTGCGACCTCTTCGCCCGGCGCCCAGACCCCGAAGACGCCGCAAGCGTCCTGAGGGCCCTTCTCGCCGGAGAGTAGATCGTGATTGAGTCGACCGTCACCACGTGGCACGCCATCGAGTGTAGGCGAGATCGCGCACTGGTCCGAATCCGGTGATGTGGGACGAGACGGGTGGGGCGGTCCTCCCCCACCTGCCTCACTTCTTCGCGACCGCGCTGATGCCCTCACCGTTTTCCCTGGTCAGCGTGATGGTGCGGTGATCGATCTCGTAGGTGACCTCGCCGTCGAAGAGCGCGCGCACCGCTTGTTCGGTCTCCATGAGTGAGCCGTCGCACATCCTGCGGGTGGTCTGTGCGGTGCCGAGGGTGATGTGACCGTCGCGTACGGTCGCCTTCGCGGACACCTGGTTGCAGCCGAGGTTGCCGTCGACCGTGCCGGCTCCCTCGTCGAAGGTGAGCCACGCCTTGCCCGCGGACCCGTCGGGCAGCGACTGGGCGGTGTCCCCGTCGCGGACCGTGGTGACCTCCCACTTGGTGCCGTACAGCCCGGCCGGCTCCTCCTCGCTCAGCCGGACCGTGTCGCCGTCGTCGGTGGTGAGGGTGAGTCCGCCGTCGTTCACCTCGGCCGTGAGCGCCCCGTCGGCGAGGATGCGGGCGAAGGACTCCTCGAAGGCCATCGGGGCCTCGTCCGCGCAGGCCATGTTGGTCGACTCGGCCTCCGCGATGTCCACCCGGTCGCCCCGCACGGACGCGGTGGCGCCGAAGCTGTTGCATCCGTAGTCGCCCTCGACCTCGCCGTTCCCCTCGATCCGCAGGTAGGCGCCCGCGGGGGCCGTGCTGGTGTTCCCGTCGACGGTCAGGCTGTCGACGTTCCAGTGGACGCCGGTGACGGGCGCCGGGGTGTCCGAGCCGACGGAGCCGCTGCCCGGCTCGCTGCCACAGGCCACCACGAGCGGCAGGAGGGTCAGGGCGCTGAGAATCAGTCGCTGCTTGTCCATGCGGGTGGGACGGGTGGGACGGAAGAGCGGTTCCGCGTGGCGGGCCGGCTCACTCCGTCGGCTCCACCGCGGGCCGCCTCACGCCATGAGGGGCAGCAGGGCGCCGAGATCGGCGCGTTCGCCGCTCGCGCTGACGCGCGCCTGCGCCACGGCCGTCCCCCACTCCTCGCGTCCCGTGGCGAGCCGGATCCAGGTCAGCGGGTCGGTCTCGACGACGTTGGGCGGGGTACCGCGGGTGTGCCGCGGGCCCTCGACACACTGCACGACGGCGTACGGCGGGACGCGCACCTCCGTGGACGCGCCGGGCGCCCGCACGGCGAGCGCGTCGGCGAGCAGCCGGGTGCAGGCGGCGAGGGCCTGCCGGTCGTACGGGATGCCGAGGCCCGGTACGGCGGCGTTCAGGTCGTCGGTGTGGACGACGAGCTCGACGGTGCGGGTGACCAGGAAGTCGCCGAGGGGGACGGCGCCGGCCCGGACGGCGAGCAGCCGGGTGGCGGGCGCCGTGGCGAGGCGTGCGGTCAGGCGCTCCTCGGTCGCGGCGAACAGGGCGTCCAGGTCGGGGTGGTCCACGGCGAACCGCCGGACACCCTCGGCGATGGCGTCCGCGTACGCCCCGCTCGCGAAGAGCAGGCCGTGCGCGTCGAACTCCGGTTCGGCCGGTTCCCCCTGGTCGAGACCGCGGCTGACGGACTCCAGGGTCATCACGAGGTGCGCGGCGAGCTCCCGCACCGTCCAGTCGCCGAGGCGGGTGGGGCCGGCGAGCTGCTCGGGGGTGAGGGTGCGCACGGCGTCCCGTACGTTGCCGAACTGGGCGAGCACCGCCGTGCGGATCTTGGCGGGATCGTAGGTACGGGTGCGCTTCCTGGCCGTGGACATGACGTCAGCCTATGCGGGGAGCCGGGGCGGGAGACGCCTCGAAGGTCTCCCCGTTGCGGGGTACGCCGATGCCGTGCCAGGTGAAGGGGACGCCCCGGGCCGTCTCCAAGTCCGGGCCGTCCATCAGCTGGAAGTGGAGGTGCGGTTCGGAGGAGTTGCCGGAGTTGCCGCAGCGGGCGATCACCTGTCCCGCGTGCACGCGGTCGCCCTCTCGGACGGTGAGGGAGCCGCGCTGGAGGTGGGCGTAGGCGGCGTGGGTGCCGTCGCCGAGGTCCAGGACGAGGTGGTTGCCGAGGAGGTTCCCGACCCCGCCCATCTCCCGTACCGTCCCCTCGACGAGCATCAGGTACAGCGCCGCGGGCAGCGAGGTGCGGCTCAGGTGGTCGCGCCGGGTGCCGGTGGCCCGTACGACGGTGGCGTCGGCCACCGCGTGGAGCGGGGCTCCGAAGGCGGGGAAGGCACGGTTGCGGCGGACGAGCGGCCACAGGAGGCTGGGCCCGGGCCGGGCGCCCTGCCCGGGCTCCGCGACGACGTCGATGGCGTAGGTCTGACCGTAGGCGTGCGTACCGTGGCTGGGGGTGCGGTCGGCCGGGCTGTTCAGCGCGGACCAGCGGCCGGCCACCGGCGCGGCGATCCCGACCGGCTCGCGGGCTTCCGCCCCCTGCTCCGCGGCCGGGGCGGACTGCCGGTTCAGCACCCGGCCGAGCACGACGGCAAGGACCGTCGACAGGACGAACCACCACCAGCGGGCGCCTTCCAGGAAGCCCGTCCACAGGTCGACCGCTATCAGTGCGAAAGGCACCGCCAGCGCGCAGCGGAAGATCCATGAAGTGAGTTTGCGAGCGGACATCGTGTCCCCCTTTGTCCCCGTTCGGTGCCTCGGCTCGGTCAGGGCCTGGCCACGGACAGCGCCACCAGCAGCGGCACCACCCGGCCTCCCGGCACTTCGTAACGGCCTCGTGCCGTCGTGTGCAGCCAGCCCGCGCCGGTCAGCTGGCGCAGGTGGTGGTAGATCTGGCCGGTCGTGCCCACCTCGTCCAGTTCGGCGAGCTCGGCCGCCGTGCGCCGGCCGCCGAGGATCTCGCGGAGCAGCCGCAGCCGGACCGGGTGGCCGAGCGCCGCGAACGGTTCGGCGGCCCCGGACCAGTCCTCCCCCACCAGGTCGTCGGTCAGCGCGCCGTGCTGCCAGTCGTACCGCTCCCCGGTCGGCAGCCGTACGGCCCCGGTGAACAGGACTCCCCCGTCGGCCGCACCCAGCCCGGTCAGTTGCTCCTTCCAGGCGTTCAGGGCCCAGAAGTCGCTGTCGTCCGGTGAGGGCGACGGGCGGTGTGCCCTCTCCTCCTCCAGGGCTGCCAGCCGGCGTTCCAGATCGGCGACGCGCTGTTCGAGTTCCATGGACTCGATATTACGGAGATACGTAATTACGTGCAACCACCTTCTCGTACCCGGACACGCCGAAGCCCCCGCCCGGAGAACCGGACGGGGGCCTCGTACAGCCGCGGGGACGCCTACGCCAGCAGCGCCGGAATCGTCCCCTCGTGCGCCGTGCGCAGCTCGGTCAGGGGGAGCGTGAACTCGCCCTGGACCTCGACCGCGTCCCCGTCCACGACACCGATGCGGGTGACCGGCAGGCCCCGCGCACCGCACATGTCGGTGAAGCGGAGCTCCTCCGAACGCGGCACCGCGACGACCGCACGGCCCGCGGACTCCGAGAACAGGAAGGTGAACGCGTCCAGCCCGTCCGGGACGATCAGCCGCGCACCCTTGCCGCTGAGCAGCGCCGACTCGACCACGGCCTGCACCAGACCGCCGTCGGACAGGTCGTGCGCGGAGTCGATCATGCCGTCACGGGAGGCGGAGATCAGGATCTCGCCGAGCAGCCGCTCGCGCTCCAGGTCCACCTGCGGCGGCAGTCCGCCCAGGTGGTCGTGGATCACCTGGGACCAGGCCGAACCGCCGAACTCCTCGCGGGTGTCACCGAGGAGGTAGAGCAGCTGGCCCTCCTCCTGGAAGGCGACCGGCGTGCGCCGGGCCACGTCGTCGATGACGCCGAGGACGGCCACGACCGGGGTCGGGTGGATCGCAGCCTCGCCCGTCTGGTTGTAGAGCGAGACGTTGCCGCCGGTCACGGGCGTGCCGAGCTGCTGGCAGGCGTCGGCGAGGCCGCGGATGGCCTCCGCGAACTGCCACATGACGGCCGGGTCCTCGGGCGAGCCGAAGTTCAGGCAGTCGGAGACCGCGAGGGGCTTCGCGCCGGTGGTGGCGACGTTGCGGTACGCCTCCGCCAGGGCGAGCTGCGCGCCGGTGTACGGGTCGAGCTTCGCGTACCGGCCGTTACCGTCGGTCGCGATGGCGACGCCGAGCCCCGACTCCTCGTCGATGCGGATCATGCCCGAGTCCTCGGGCTGCGCGAGGACCGTGTTGCCCTGCACGAAGTGGTCGTACTGGGAGGTGATCCAGGACTTGGAGGCCTGGTTCGGGGAGCTCACCAGCTTCAGGACCTGCTCGCGCAGCGCGTCACCCGTCTCCGGGCGCGGCAGCTTGTTCGCGTCGTCGGCCTGCAGGGCGTCCTGCCACTCCGGGCGGGCGTACGGGCGCTCGTAGACCGGGCCGTCGTGCGCGACCGTGCGCGGGTCGACGTCGACGATCTTGCCGCCGTGCCAGAAGATCTCCAGCCGGTCGCCGTCCGTCACCTCGCCGATGACGGTGGCGATGACGTCCCACTTGTCGCAGATCTCGAGGAAGCGGTCGACCTTCTCGGGCTCGACCACCGCGCACATGCGTTCCTGCGACTCGCTCATGAGGATCTCCTCGGGCGAGAGCGTGGAGTCACGCAGCGGTACGTCGTCCAGCGTGACGCGCATGCCGCCGGAGCCGTTGGAGGCGAGCTCGGAGGTGGCGCAGGACAGGCCGGCCGCGCCGAGGTCCTGGATGCCGACGACCAGCTTCTCGGCGAACGCCTCCAGGGTGCACTCGATGAGCAGCTTCTCCTGGAAGGGGTCGCCGACCTGGACGGCGGGCCGCTTGGACGGCTTGGCGTCGTCGAAGGTCTCGGAGGCCAGGATCGAGGCGCCGCCGATGCCGTCGCCGCCGGTCCGGGCCCCGTACAGGATGACCTTGTTGCCCGCGCCGGACGCCTTCGCGAGGTGGATGTCCTCGTGCCGCATGACGCCGATGGCACCGGCGTTGACCAGCGGGTTGCCCTGGTAGCAGGCGTCGAAGACGACCTCGCCGCCGATGTTGGGCAGGCCCAGGCAGTTGCCGTAGCCGCCGATGCCCGCGACGACGCCGGGCAGCACGCGCTTGGTGTCGGGGTGGTCCGCGGCGCCGAAACGCAGCGGGTCCACGACGGCCACCGGCCGCGCGCCCATCGCGATGATGTCGCGCACGATGCCGCCGACACCCGTGGCCGCGCCCTGGTAGGGCTCCACGTACGAGGGGTGGTTGTGCGACTCCACCTTGAAGGTGACCGCGTAGCCCTGGCCGACGTCCACCACGCCCGCGTTCTCGCCGATGCCGACGAGCAGCGCGTCCGACTGGGGCGCCTTCTCGCCGAACTGGCGGAGGTGGACCTTGGAGGACTTGTACGAGCAGTGCTCGGACCACATGACCGAGTACATGGCGAGCTCGGCACCGGTGGGCCGGCGGCCGAGGATCTCGACGACCCGCTCGTACTCGTCCTTCTTCAGGCCGAGTTCGGCCCAGGGCAGCTCGACGTCGGGGGTCTCGGCCGCGTGCTCGACCGTGTCCAGAGGCGTCCGGCTCATGCGTTGACCAGCTTCTTGAGGATCGAGGTGAAGAAGGGGAGGCCGTCGGTGCGGCCGGACCCGATGAGGGGCTCGACGGCGTGCTCGGGGTGCGGCATCAGGCCGACGACGTTGCCCGCCTCGTTGGTGATGCCGGCGATGTCGCGCAGCGAACCGTTCGGGTTGCCGTATCCATCAGCGGCTTCGCCGCGGGCCAGGTACCGGAAGGCGACCCGGCCCTCCGCCTCCAGCATGTCGAGGGTGCGCTCGTCGGCGACGTACCGCCCGTCCATGTTCTTCAGCGGGATGTGGATCTCCTGGCCGACCTCGTAGTCGGCGGTCCAGGAGGTGTCCGCGTTCTCCACCCGCAGCTTCTGGTCGCGGCAGATGAAGTGCAGGTGGTCGTTGCCGAGCATCGCGCCGGGGAGCAGGTGGGCCTCGGTGAGGATCTGGAAGCCGTTGCAGATGCCGAGCACCGGCATTCCCGACTTCGCCTGCTCGATGAGCGTCTCCATCACGGGCGAGAACCGCGCAATGGCGCCGGCCCGCAGATAGTCACCGTAGGAGAAACCCCCGCAGAGCACCACGGCGTCGACCTGCTTGAGGTCCTTGTCCTTGTGCCACAGCGCGACCGGTTCGGCGCCCGCGAGCCGGACCGCCCGCTGGGTGTCGCGGTCGTCGAGGCTGCCCGGGAAAGTGACGACGCCAATACGGGCGGTCACTTCTCCGCCCCCGCCTTCTCCTCCTCCACCTTCACGGTGAAGTCCTCGATCACGGTGTTGGCGAGGAAGGATTCCGCCAGTTCATGGATGCGGGCGAGCGCGGCGTCATCGACCGGTCCGTCCACTTCCAGTTCGAATCGCTTTCCCTGACGTACGTCGGAGACGCCTTCGAATCCGAGGCGCGGCAGCGCACGCTGCACCGCCTGGCCCTGGGGGTCGAGGATCTCCGGCTTGAGCATGACGTCGACTACGACGCGTGCCACTGGCACTCCCGGTGGTGTGGTGCTGAGCAGGTTCCTTCAGACTACCCGCACAAAAATTCTACGCGAGTAGATTCGTAGGAAACTACGTGACGCCCATCACGATCGCACAACGAGCGAGACACGCCGTGGAAAATTACCGGAAAGATCGCCGACACCTATTGCATCGTGACACGCGGACGGTTTTAGTCGGTCTGCACTTTGCAAAGCCGTGCACTGTACAAAGGAAATGGCAATAGCCGATACTTTGGCCAGCCACTCTTTGCGTCACCACCCCGGTGACGCCTTGGGAACGGCACATGAACGGCAAAAACAGCCGGGCACTCGACAACAACCGGCGTCTGCGCACACATGCGGAACAGCGTCCTTCGGATGATGGCGCGGAGCAGCGGAGACGTCGCACGAAAGGACCGATATTCGTGGCGCAGCGTGTCGTAGTCACTCTCTTCGACGACATCGACGGCTCGGAAGCGGCGGAGACGATCGCCTTCGGTCTGGACGGCAAGTCGTACGAGATCGACCTCAACCAGGCCAATGCCGCGGAACTGCGCGAGGCCCTCGCCCCGTATGTCGAGGCCGGCCGCAAGCGGTCGAAGTCCGGCAGGGCCTACCAGCAGACCGACGTGGCCCCCGACCCGGCGACGATCCGCGCCTGGGCCCAGTCCCGCAGGATGGACGTCCCCGCGCGCGGACGCATCCCCAAGACGGTTTACGAGGCCTTCGAGGCGGCCCACTGAGGGCGGACGGCTGACGGAGGAGGGGCCCGGGGGCGGTGCCCGGGGCGGGGCGCGCACGACGGTGCCGGCCGGGGCCCTGCCCTCCGGCACGGCCCCGGTCGGCGACCGGCGACGGCCGGCCATCCACCGCTTCCGGCAACCGACTTGCGCAGCACCCATGGTGATCAGCTAAAGTCTGGAGCACGCCGAGGGGCGAGGCCGAAAGGCCCGGCTCACGGAGTCACGCGGGTGTAGTTCAGTAGTAGAATATCCCCCTTCCAGGGGGAAGGCGCAGTGTGCAATTCCTGTCACCCGCTCCGCACCGCCGGATCGAGCAGTCTTGTCGATCAGGTAGGCTGGTGCCCGCGCCGATCGGTGAGAGCCGGTCGGAGGCAATGCGGACGTAGCTCAGTTGGTAGAGCGCAACCTTGCCAAGGTTGAGGTCGCGAGTTCGAGCCTCGTCGTCCGCTCCACAGAGGAAGTCCCGGTCCACAGGACCGGGACTTCCTTCTTTCGTGTCCCCCTCCTGGCCTGCGGACACCCTTCTGACATTTGTCATGGGGACCTATGACAGCCCGCACTGCTCCCGGCCCGGTCCGGCCCCGATGCTTGCACCATGAAGACGAACGGGCACGAGCGCGTGATTGACGTCACGGATCTGCGGCGTGTGTACGGGGGCGGTTTCGAGGCCGTGCGGGGGATCACGTTCTCCGTCGGCCAGGGCGAACTCTTCGCGCTCCTCGGCACCAACGGCGCGGGCAAGACATCGACGGTGGAGGTGCTGGAAGGGCTGGCCGCACCGGCCGGCGGACAGGTGCGGGTCCTCGGGCACGATCCGTACGGGGAGCGGGCCGCCGTACGGCCCCGGATCGGCGTGATGCTCCAGGAGGGCGGCTTCCCCTCGGAGCTGACCGTCGCGGAGACGGTGAGGATGTGGGCGGGCTGCACCAGCGGCGCGCGCCCCGCGCAGGAGGCACTGGAGCTCGTCGGCCTCGTGAAGCGGTCCGGGGTCCGGGTCAAGCAGCTGTCCGGGGGCGAGAAGCGGCGCCTGGACCTGGCGCTCGCCCTCCTCGGCCGCCCCGAGGTCCTCTTCCTCGACGAGCCGACGACCGGGCTCGACGCCGAGGGCCGTCAGGGCACCTGGGAGCTGGTGCGCGAACTGCGCGACCAGGGCACGACGGTCCTGCTCACCACGCACTACCTCGAAGAGGCCGAGGACCTGGCCGACCGGCTGGCCATCCTCCACGAGGGACGTATCGCGGCGACCGGCACCCCGGCGGAGGTGACCGCGGCGCAGCCGTCCCGCATCAGCTTCGAACTGCCCGAGGGCTACTTCCCCGGCGATCTGCCCCCGCTGGCCGAGCTCGGCGTCACCGGCCACGAGACGACCGGCCGTACGGTGCGGCTCCGCACCAACGAGCTGCAGCGCACCGCCACCGGACTGCTCGTCTGGGCCGAACGCGCCCGGGTCGAACTGCGCGGCCTCGACGTACGGTCCGCGTCGCTGGAGGAGGCGTTCCTGCAGATCGCCCGCGAGGCGTCCGGGGTGACCGGCGGATCCGTCGGCGACGGCCGGCCCGAGATGGCGGCTTCGGCGTCCGGAGCCAAGGTGGAGAGGGGAACCACGAAGTGACTGCTGTGACGCACGGGGAAACGGCCACGAAGGCCACCACCACGCCCGTCGGCCGGATGACCGCGCTGGCGAAGGCCGAGCTGACGCTGCTGACGCGCACCAAGGCGACGCTGTTCGCGGCGCTGTTCGTACCGCTGGTGCTGCCGTTCAGCTTCAGCGCGACGGTCGACAACATGGACCTGGACGGCACCGGGCTGTCGGTCGGAGCCGTCATCCTGCCCGCCGCCCTCGGCTTCTCACTGCTCTTCGCGGTCTACAGCTCGCTGGTGAGCGTGTACGCGTCCCGCCGTGAGGAGCTCGTGCTCAAGCGGCTGCGCACCGGAGAGCTGCGGGACACCGAGATCCTCGCGGGCGCCGCGCTGCCGTCCGTCACCATAGGCCTGGTCCAGAGCCTGGTGCTGATCATCGCGTGCGTTCCGCTGCTGGACGCCGGCATGCCGAAGGCACCGCACTGGACCGTACTCGGCCTGCTGCTCGGCCTGGTCATGTGGCCCGCGCTCGCGGCGGTCACCTCCAGCTTCAGCAGAAGTGTGGAGGGCGCCCAGGTCGCGGCCATGCCGCTGCTGCTCATCTCGATGCTCGGCTCCGGCACGGTCGTCCCGCTCGAGGTGATGCCCGACGGCCTCGCCTCGGTGGTGGAACTGCTGCCGCTCACGCCGGTGATCACCCTGATGCGCGGCGGCTGGGCCGGCAACCTGTCCGGGTCCGACGCGCTCGTCGCCATCCTGACGGCGGTCGGCTGGACCGTCCTCTCGCTGTGGGCTGTGCGACGGTGGTTCCGGTGGGAACCACGGCGATAGAAGGAGCGGCACATGCGGGGGCCGAGGACACGGTGGCGTGAGAAGAGCACCGCGGAGAAGGTCGAGGCGTACACACGCTGGTCGTTCCAGTTCCTCCCCCTGGTGGAGATCTTCTCCTTGGGGCTCTCTCCCTTCGGCTCCCTGCCGCTGGCGTCCGCGGGCTGGATCTTCGCACTGGTCACCGTGCACGCCACGATGTGCATGGTGACCGTGGACCGGGCCCTCGACTGGGCGTGCGGCCGCCGGGCCCAGCCGGTACGCCTGCTCGCCCTGCTCGGTGCCACCACCGCGGTGGTCGGCATCGCCACGCTCGTCCTGGCGAAGCACGGTCCCGACCGTCCGGAGACCGCCGGCGCACTGGGCGCGACGTTCATCGGCGTGCTCGGTTTCGGCCTGGGCTTCATGGCGCTCGGCCTGCGCGAGCGGAAGACCGTCCACCTGTCGGTGGCGGGCTTCACGGCCGGTACCGCGGTGGTGGCGTTCGTGATGGGCTTCTCCGCGCCCTCCGTCATGGCACTGTCGCTCGGGGTGGTGGTGGCCGGCGGGTTCACCGCCTTCATCTCGATCTTCTCGCTGTGGATGCTCCACGCCGTGTACGAACTGCACGAGGCCCGCGACACCCTGGCCCGGCTCGCCGTGGCCGAGGAACGGCTGCGCTTCGGGCGCGACCTGCACGACGTGATGGGGCGCAACCTCGCGGTGATCGCCCTGAAGAGCGAGCTGGCCGTGCAACTGGCCCGGCGGCAGCGCCCCGAGTCGCTGGAGCAGATGATCGAGGTGCAGCGGATCGCCCAGGAGACGCAGAGCGAGGTGCGGGCGGTGGTGCGCGGCTACCGCGCGGCCGACCTGAGCGCCGAGTTCGCGGGGGCCCGGGGCGTACTGACGGCGGCCGGCATCCGGTGCGAGGTCACGGGTTCGGCCCAGGAACTCCCCCAGGACGTCCAGTCGGCGCTCGGCTGGGTGGTGCGGGAGGCGACGACCAACGTGCTGCGGCACGGGAACGCGGTGCACTGTTCCGTGTCGCTGCGCAAGGAGGAGGACCGGGTCGTGCTCACCGTCGAGAACGACGGCGCCCTCGAGTCGGTCCCCCCGGGCGGCAGCAGGGGTTCCGGCCTCGCGGGCCTGCGCGAGCGGCTCTCCGCGGTCGACGGCACCCTGCATGCCGGGCCCTCCGCCGACGGGCTGTTCCGCGTGACGGCCGAGGTACCGCTGCCCGACGCCCGCCCGCACGGACGCCGGAAGCGGTCGGAGACCGCGGACGGGAACGCACCGCGTTCCGCGGCGGCCGACGACGGCCGGCCGCTCATGAACACGACTGCCACGAGTGAGGTCACCCCATGACGTCCGACGTCCCTCCGCCGCCCGTCCGGCTGCTGCTCGCCGACGACGAGCACCTGATCCGGGGCGCCCTCGCCGCGCTGCTCACGCTCGAGGAGGACCTGATCGTCGTGGCGGAGGCCGCGACCGGGCCGGAGGCCCTGGCGATGGCGCGGGCGCACGAGCCCGACGTGGCGGTGCTCGACCTGCAGATGCCGGGCGCGGACGGTGTGAGGGTGGCCACATCCCTCCGTGCCGAGCTGCCCGGCTGCAAGGTGCTGATCGTGACGAGCCACGGCCGGCCCGGACACCTGAAGCGCGCACTGGGGGCGGGTGTGCGCGGGTTCGTCCCCAAGACCGTCAGCGCGCAGCGGCTCGCGGAGATCATCCGTACGGTGCAGGCCGGCAACCGGTACGTGGACCCGGAGTTGGCCGCCGACGCCATTTCCGCCGGGGACTCGCCGCTGACCGAACGGGAGACCGAGGTACTGGAGTACGCGGCCGACGGGGCGCCCGTCGCGGAGATCGCCGAGCGGGCCGCGCTCTCCCAGGGCACCGTCCGGAACTACCTCTCGTCGGCCGTCTCCAAACTCGGGGCGGAGAACCGTCATGCGGCGGTGCGTCTCGCACGCGAGCGCGGTTGGGTATAGTTGCTCTCGCGCCACGGCGCAACGCGGACGTAGCTCAGTTGGTAGAGCGCAACCTTGCCAAGGTTGAGGTCGCGAGTTCGAGCCTCGTCGTCCGCTCCACAGCAGCGAAGGCCCCGGTTCCATGAACCGGGGCCTTCGTCGTGTGCCCGCGCGGTCAGCCCGGCGCCCGGCACCCCACGGTGCCCGGCGCCGGATCACGCCGTCACGACCAGGCCGTACCCGTCAGACGCTCGTACGCCTCGACGTACTTCGCCCGGGTCGCCGCCACGATCTCCTCCGGCAGCGGGGGCGGGGGCTGCTCGCCGGTACGGTCCCAGCCGGACTCCGCGGAGGTCAGCCAGTCGCGAACGAACTGCTTGTCGAAGGACTCCTGGGGACGGCCCGGCGCCCACCGGTCGGCCGGCCAGAAGCGGGAGGAGTCGGGGGTGAGGACCTCGTCGGCGAGGACGAGGGCGTCGTCCGCGAAACCGAACTCGAACTTCGTGTCCGCGAGGATGATGCCCCGGTCACGGGCGATGTCACGGGCCCGGCTGTAGACGGCGAGCGTCGCCTGGCGCAGCTGGGCCGCGGTCTCCGCGCCGACCTGGCGGGCGACCTCCTCGTAGGCGACGTTCTCGTCGTGCTCGCCGACCTCGGCCTTGGTGGCCGGGGTGAAGATCGGCGCGGGCAGCTCCGAACCGTCGACGAGCCCTTCGGGAAGGGCGAGGCCGCAGACGGTGCGGGACTCGTCGTACTCGGCGAGGCCCGAGCCCGTGAGGTAGCCGCGCGCGACGCACTCCACCGGCACCATCCGCAGGGACTTGCAGATCAGGGTGCGACCCGCCCAGTCGGCGGGGGCGCCCGGCGGCAGCTCGGTGCTGAGCACGTGGTTCGGCACCAGGTCGGCGAGCTGGTCGAACCACCACAGTGAGAGCTGCGTGAGGACGCGCCCCTTGTCGGGGATCTCGGTCGGCAGCACCCAGTCGTACGCGGACGTACGGTCGCTGGCGACCATCACGAGATCGCCCGCCTCGTTCTGGTACAGCTCGCGCACCTTGCCGGTGTGCAGGTGCACCAGGCCCGGAACCTCGATCGGCTCGGGCTTCTCCACGAATCCGGACACGGTTCCTCCCCGTGGTTCTGTCCAATGAGTCGATTCTCCCGTATGCGGGCGCCGGACACCGGTCGGGGTCCGGCCCGCGTCCGGTGGATCGCGGGAGGTCAGTCGCGTGTGCGGGTGCGGTCGTGTCAGCCGTGCCGGTGGGGACGGCCGAGGAGAGGGGCCGTGGCCCGCTGGGCACACGGGTCGGCGGTGGGAAGGAGAGCGGCTCCCCCGGAGGGCCCGGAGGCCGCCGTCATGCCCATTGTCACGCTCGTCGTCACGTCCGTCGTCACGCCCGTTGTCACGCCCGTCGTCATGCCCGTCGTCATGCCGATCGGCGTTCCGGCCGTCATACCAGGCGGACCGGTTTCTCCGGGCGGATGCCCAGGCGGCGGAGCCAGTCACGCAGGGGGGTCGGTTCGCCGTTCTCCACGAGGGCGAGGACTCGGGGGGCCAGGTCGGCGGTGCGTTCGCCGTCGACCAGGAGGGATGGGCCGTCCAGCCAGTCGAGGCCCGGGGTGGCGCCGGCCGTGTCCATGGCGGCGCAGCAGACCATCGCGGTGACGTGGTCGGTGAGCAGTTCGCGACCGGTGCGCGGGGGCTGCAGGGGGAAGAGCGGCACGGTGCCCTCGTCCCACAGCGCCCGGTCCGGGCCCTGCGGCTCCCCGGCGCCCGGCAGGACCGCGCCCGCCGGCGCCGTGGCCTCCTCGCGCGCCAGCTCCGCGCTCAGGCCTGCCGCCAGAGCGGCGGCCTGTTCACCGCCCTGCTCGGTCGGGTCCTTGGAGATGCCCGTGGAGGCGTCAGGGAAGGTGTCTGTGGTGTCTGTGGTGTCTGTGGTCTCCGCGGTGGTGGTGTGAGTGGTGTTCAAGAGGGGAAGTGCGAGGGCCTCGCCCTCCTCCCCCTGGGGGGCGGCGGGCGAGGCCCCGGATGTCTCGAGCTCTTCCACTGTTCCGACAGTTTCAGCTGTCCCGACTGTTCCGACTGTTCCGACTGTTCCGACTGCCCCTACCATCCCGGTCGTCCCGGTTGTTCCGGTTGTCCCGGTCGGCTGGGCCGTCAGATGGTCGATCACCCGCGCCAGGGTCGGGCCGCCGGGATCGGGCACCGTCGGGTCCGCGGCGTGCCGGACCCCGAGCACGTCCAGCACGCGGTGCAGCCGGGCCGCGTCCGTGCGCCACTTGCGGTCGACGACCTCGTCCGGGTAGTCCTGCCAGTCCACCGGGGCCCAGTCGGGCCCGGGCTCGGCGGGACCGCCGTGGAAGAGGCGCGCGGCCAGCAGGGACGTGGCCTCGTCCACCACCCCCGGCTCCTCGAGGAGGTCGCAGGCCGGACGCTCGCCCAGCCGGGAGGCGAAGCCCTCGGCCAGGCGGTCGCGCCGGGACAGCTCGGTCAGGGCCGCGACGACGCCCGCGTCCAGCCGGGAGGGCCAGCGGCCCATCCGCCAGGCGGGCAGCGCGACCCGGGTGAGCAGCCGGTCCCAGCCCGCGTAGGCCAGGCCGACCTGTTCCTGGGCGACGATCCGCAGGCCGTAGTCCACCGCCTGTGCACGCTCGGCGGCCGCGGCCGCCACGCCCCGTTCCATCTCGGCCGCGTGCTCCCGGCAGCCGCGCAGGAGCAGGCGGGCCACCCGGCCCGCCCCGGCCAGCGCCGTCCGCGACAGGGGGTTGCGGCCGGGCGTCGCCGCCACGGCCACGGCCGCGTCCAGGCCACGTATGAAACGACGGGCCGCCGCTATGTCCGGGTGGGCCGACGGCCCCGTGCCCGCGACGACCGGTGCGAGGACGGCACGCAGTTCACCCACGCGCATCCACCACAGGAACGGCGACCCGATCACCAGCACGGGCGCGCCGGGCTCGGGGCAACGGCCGGACCGGGACGGTGCGCCGGCGCGGCCGGCTGCCCGGCCGCTGCCGCCCGACAGGTCGTCCCGGCCGGCCCGCACTTCCGACAGCCCCGGGCGTACGGCGGAGGCGGGGGTGGGGGTAGGGATGGAGGCAGGGGTGGAACTGGGGGCGCCCTGGGTTCCCGAGGCGCTGCCACGGGTGTCCGTGCCCCCGTCCGCGCCCGCTCGCGGTGCTCCCGACGGGGCACTCCGGTTCTCCGGCGCGCCGCCGTGCGCCCGCTCCGCATCGTCGGCGGTCCGACCACCGGCCGCCTTGCCGGAACCGCTCCCCACCGTCAGCGGCGGGCCGTGGGAGGGGTGCGAACGGTCCTCCAGCCAGCTGTCGCAGTCGGGGGTCAGGGCTATCGCGGAGGGCGCCGGGACGTCGAGCCGGTCGGCCAGGTCCCGTACCAGGCGGTAGAGGTCGGGCGCACACTCCTCGGTGATGTGGACCGTGGGGCTCATCGCGGGGCGGGCGCGGGCCACGACGAGCGCGACGCCCGTGGCACAGAGGAGGACGACGGCCGCGAACACCGTCACGATCCAGCGCGTGGTGGACCAGCCCGCGCCGGAGAAGTGGCCCGTTGCCCCGCCGGCGAAGAGCACGACGGCGACAGCGGCGGGCAGCAGGGCGACGGCCAGCGCCCTGCTGCGCACCCGCAGCACGGCGAGGGCCCGGGAACGCGCGGCCCGCGCGCCCACCTCCACACCCATACCGGTCACGACCGGACGTCACCCCCAACTGTGCCGTACGGCACTTCACGCGGTGCGCGTTGCGGCGCGCACCGCGACGACGGTCCGGCGTCGCCGCGGGCGCCGCCGGGTGGCCTGGCGTTGCTCACTCCCCCACTGTGGCACCCCTCACCGACATCGCAATGCCGGTGGGCCAAGTGCCGGACTGCTTGCGCCGCACCCTAGTTGGGGCTCCGGACAACGTCAGCCGGATAGGGCATCGGTCACTCGATGGAATGGCTCAGGGGAGAGCTGGATGACGCTGCGCAAGGGTCGGGCCCCGCATCCCTGGGGGGACACGGGGCCCGGGTCGCCTCGGGTGCTACCGGGGGTTACACGGCTCCGGACGCCGCCTCGGCCGCGATGTCCGTACGGTGCTGTGAACCGTCGAGCCGGATGCGCCCGACGGCCGTGTACGCCCGCTCGCGCGCCTGCACCAGGTCCGCGCCGGTCGCCGTGACGGACAGGACCCGGCCGCCGGCGCTCACGACCGCGTCACCGTCGTGCTTCGTGCCGGCGTGCAGGACGTAGGCGTGCGGGGCGTCCTGGGCGGCCACCTCGTCGAGCCCGGTGATCGGGTCGCCGGTGCGCGGGGTGCCGGGGTAGTTGTGGGAGGCGACGACCACGGTGACGGCCGCGTCATCGCTCCAGCGGAGGGGCTCCAGGTCGGCGAGGGTGCCGTCGGCCGCCGCCAGCAGGACACCGGCCAGCGGGGTCTTCAGCCGGGCGAGGACGACCTGGGTCTCGGGGTCGCCGAAACGGGCGTTGAACTCGATGACCCGTACGCCACGGCTGGTGATCGCCAGACCGGCGTACAGCAGGCCGGAGAACGGGGTGCCGCGGCGCCGCAGCTCGTCCACGGTCGGCTGCAGCACGGTCTGCAGCACCTCGTCGACCAGCTTGGGCTCGGCCCAGGGCAGCGGCGAGTACGCGCCCATGCCGCCGGTGTTCGGCCCCTCGTCGCCGTCCAGCGCGCGCTTGAAGTCCTGCGCGGGCTGCAGCGGGAGGACGCACTCCCCGTCGGTGATCGCGAAGAGCGATACCTCGGGGCCGTCGAGGTACTCCTCGATGACGACGCGCTCACAGGCGTTCGCGTGTGCCCTGGCCTGCTCGAGGTCGCTGGTGACGACGACGCCCTTGCCGGCCGCGAGACCGTCGTCCTTGACGACGTACGGGGGACCGAAGGCGTCGAGGGCCTCGTCGACCTCCTCGGGCGTCGTGCAGACGTACGACCGCGCGGTCGGGACACCGGCCTCGGCCATCACGTCCTTGGCGAAGGCCTTGGAGCCCTCCAGCCGGGCGGCCTCACCGGAGGGGCCGAAGCAGGGGATGCCGGCCTCGCGCACGGCGTCGGCGACACCTGCGACGAGGGGGGCCTCCGGGCCCACGACGACCAGTTCGGCGCCGAGGTCGACGGCCAGCGCAGCCACCGCCTTGCCGTCGAGCGCGTCGACCCGGTGCAGCTCGGCGACCTCCCCGATGCCCGCGTTGCCGGGGGCACAGTGCAGGGCGGTGACGGCAGGGTCGAGGGACAGGGAGCGGCACAGGGCGTGTTCGCGGGCGCCGCCGCCGATGACGAGGACCTTCACGGGCCCAGCCTAACGGGCCGGGGCGGCCGGCTTTGTGGGGGCCGCCCAAGGGACGACGGCAGCCGGTTCGTCGGATCCTCCGAGGGCGCGGGGGCACGAGGACCAGAGGAGGCGAGGACCAGAGGAGGCGAGGACTCGAGGGCCGGGTGGTGGGTCGGGCATGCCGCCACCCTGCGTGCCCGCGTACTCGTCACGCATCACTCCTCGTCACTCGTCACTCGTCACTCATCACTCGTTGGTGAACTCCTCCATCACCGTCGCGCCCAGTTCCCGGACGATCAGTTCGTGCCCGGAGAGGGCGGACTCGTCGAGATCGGGGTCGTCGTCCTCGGGGATGTCGTCCTCGGGCGAGATGGGCGGGGGCTCGGAGGCCACCGGGGGCGGCGGGGCGGGCGCCGGAG
>NZ_JAVRHI010000127.1:0-3498 GCF_034105845.1 Streptomyces sp. CRN 30
GCCCGCGCGACATCGCGCGGGCCGCCCCCATGTGTGCCGCCGCTCCGAACGGCCCCGTCGGTCAGCGGCCGCCACCCGGACCGCCGCTGCCGAAGGAACCGCTGCTGCCCTCGTCCCAGCGGCGCCGCGGCTGCCCCGGATCGGACCGGCTGCCCTGGCGGTGGAGGTCGTGCGGCAGCATCCGCTCGTCGCTGCGCGGCACCTCCTCCGCGGACCGGGTCTCCCGCATCTCACGGACCGGGCCGCCCGCGGGCATGTGCGGCTGCTCGTCGGGGGTCGGCGGCGGCGACTCCCGACGCTTGACGCGGATGCCGACCGCGAAGGCGCCGATCAGCAGCGCCACGACCACGAAAGCCGCCACGATCAGCCCGACGCTCATGGCGCCGTTGCTCGCGGCCATGTTCACCCATGCGCTAGTCATGGTCGGCGAGTACCCCCGCTCTCCGTCACCAACCCCTCACCTCTCCCGCGCGGATCACGTCTGCGAACGGTTCGCCTTGCGGATCGCGTCGAGCAGTTCCTGCTTCGTCATCCGTGACCGGCCCTCGATCCCGAGCCGCTTGGCCACGTCGTACAGATGCTGCTTGCCGGCCTGCTCGTCGACTCCCTCGCCACTGCGGCCGCCCTGGCCCCGGGGCCGCGCGGACCGGGAGTCGGAGGGACCCTTGCGGCCGCCCTCCTTGCGCTCCCAGTGGTCACCGACCTTCTCGTACTTGTGCTTCAGGGCCCCGTACGCCACTCGGTGCGCGCGCTCACCCTCGCCGTACTCCTGGACAGCGGAGTCGTGCGCCGCCACCCAGGTGCGCCGGGCCTCCCGCGGAGACCGTTCCAGGGTCGACGGCAGTTCCTGTCGTCCCGGCATGTCGTCCACCTCCGTTCCTCGTCCCGTTCCTCGTCGCGTCCGGAGGGTGGACGGGTGCCCGGGGGTGGCGGCGGAAAACGGTCCGAAACCCTTGGCAGCGCCGGGCCGCACGGGTTTGGCGCCGACCGCAGCGGCAACCCGCGCGGTGTGACCACGACGACTTCACAGCAGGAGCTGTTCCAGTTTCTCGAGGACCGATTCGCATGCGCACAGGCGTGTACGGAGTGTGCGCGGGCCTGTGCGCTACGGGCGAGCCTCGTGGACCCGGGCGGCACGGAGAACCAGGAACTCGTGCGCCGCAAGGGCATCATGTGCGCGGAGGTGTGCGATGCCACCTGCCGTGTGCTGTCCGAGCAGACCCAGGTGGACGAGAAGGCGATACGTGTCCAGCTGGAGTGGTGCCGGCGGGTGTGCCTGGAGGGCGCGCACGTCTTCGACCGGCAGCCCGGCGCCGAGGACAGCGCGGAGGCGTGCCGGGCCTGCGCGCGGGCGTGCGGGGAGTTCCTCGCCACCTTGCGCTGAGCCCCGTCCCGCACCGGTGAGCCCCCGGTCCCGCACCGGTGCGACGGTGGCCCGGAGGTGCCTGTGAAGGGCGCGGGCCGAGCGCTAGCCTCCCGCCATGGCTGTCATTCCGACGAGCGACGCGAGCGGGAAGAGCGCGACAGGCGCGACGAACGGGGCGAGCGGGACGGACGATCCCGGGCTCTTCGGACCCGGCTCGGTCACCTGGCAGGCGCACAGCGACCCCATGATGTGGATCGCCGGCGTCCGCGCCCTCTACCTCCAGGCCCTGCACCCGCGCGCGGTCCGCGGCGTCCTGCAGAACTCCGACTTCCGGCGCGACGCATGGGGCCGGCTGCTGCGCACCGCCGCCTTCGTGGGCACGACGACGTACGGCACCACCGAAGCCGCCGAGCGGGCCGGCGCCCGGGTCCGCCGCATCCACCGCGCGCTCGGCGCGACCGACCCGGACACCGGTAAGCGCTACGGCATCGACGAGCCCGAGCTGCTGTGCTGGGTGCACTGCGCCGAGGTCGGCTCCTACCTGCACATCCTGCGCCGCTCCGGCTTCCCGCTCACCGACGGCCAGGCCGACCGGTACCTCGCCGAGCACCGGCACAGCGCCCGCCTGGTCGGCCTGGACCCCGCAGCCGTCCCCGCCGACCGCGCGGAGCTGGCCGCCTACTTCGAGCGGGTGCGGCCCGAACTGGCCGCCGGGCCCGAGGCGCGCGAGGTGGACGACTTCCTCAGCAGGCCGCCGGTCCACCCGCTGCTGACCCCGGCCCGGCGCCTGCTCTGGCGCCGGGTGGCACACATGGCGTACGCGTCCCTGCCGACATACGCGCACGAGCTGTACGGCAGGGCGGCGCCCGAACCGGACGACGTCACCCGCACCCTGCGTATCACCGGCACCCTGCTGCGCGCCGTCCCGGCCGATCTGCGCTGGCGGATGCCGCCCCGGCACATCGTCCGGGCCATGGCGCGACTCGGACCGGCAGCGCGCCCGGCCCCGTACAAACTCGGCGCATAGACCGCCATACTGGACCGGCCAGGGGAGGGGCGGAGCGACTTCGACGGGGGCGCGCTCGATGGGGGACAGCACGCTGATCCACGGCCGGTACCGGCTGCTCGATCTGATCGGGAGAGGCGGCATGGGGGAGGTGTGGCGGGCGCGCGACGAGTCGCTGGGCCGCCGCGTCGCCGTGAAATGCCTCAAGCCGCTCGCCGCGCCCGAGGACCAGTCCTTCGCGCGGGTGATGCGGGAGCGGTTCCGGCGCGAGGCACAGGTGGCCGCCGGGCTCCAGCACCGCGGGGTGACCGTGGTCCACGACTTCGGGGACTTCGAGGGGGTGCTGTTCCTCGTCATGGAACTGCTGGAGGGCCGCAACCTCAGCCAGCTCCTGGAGGACAACAAGCACCACCCGCTGCCGGTCACCGATGTCGTCGACATCGGCGAGCAGGTCGCCGCCGCCCTCGCGTACACGCATGAGCAGGGCATCGTGCACCGGGACCTGAAGCCCGCGAACATCGTGCGGCTGGCCGACGGCACGGTGAAGATATGCGACTTCGGCATCGCCCGGCTCGGCCACGACGTGGGCTTCACCGCCCGGCTGACCGGTACGGGCATCGCCATGGGCACCCCGCACTACATGTCGCCGGAGCAGATAGGCGGCGTCGAGGTCGACCGCCGCAGCGACCTGTACTCGCTCGGCTGCGTCCTGTACGAGCTCGCCACCGGGGTGCCGCCGTTCGACCTGGACGACGCGTGGGCCGTCCTCGTCGGGCACCGGGACACCCCGCCGCGCCCGCCCCGCAGCCACCGGCCCGATCTCCCCGCCTACCTGGAGCGGATCATCCTGGACCTGCTGGCCAAGTCGCCGGAGCAGCGGCCGGTGGACGCCCGCGAACTGGGCCGCCGGATCGTGGCCGGCCGCACCGCCCCGGCCCACGCTCCGACGGTGGTCGCCGCCGGCCCCTCCCGGCCGGCCGTCCGCACGACGTCCCCACCGGCCTGGAGCCACACCCCGGACACGGGCGCCCCGCCCGCCAACCGGCCCCCGGACGCAGCCGTGCCCGCGATCGCCGACCGGCTCCCGGGCCCGGCCGCCGACGACCGCCTCCCGTGGCCCGCTGCC
>NZ_JAVRHI010000128.1:0-7852 GCF_034105845.1 Streptomyces sp. CRN 30
GCCCCACCGACGTACGCGACGCCGGGCGCGCACCCCGCGACACGTCGCGCACCGACTCGGCGTCCGCCCCCGCCCCCGCTCCGGGAGCCGTACCGGAACCCGCACCGGGGCCCGCCCCCAGGGCCGTACCGCCACCACCCCTGAGCGCGACCCGCCTGGGCGGCCCGCACCCGGCCGGGCCCGCGGAACAGACGACCGGCGCGCACCGCACCCCGCCCGCGCCCCGGCACGACGGTGGCGCACCGGCCGGATGACCACCTCGCCCGCCCTCCCCCCACCCACCCCCTCCGCTCCCGCGGACCTTCGTACCCCAAGGAGTCGATCCACCATGGCGAGCGATGCGCCGACCGGACAGGTGTCCGATCTCGACTGGCTGATGAGCGGCCTCGTGCAGCGTGTACCGCACACCATGAGCGCGGTGCTGCTCTCCTGCGACGGGCTGGTGAAGTCCGTCCACGGGCTCGACCCGGACAGCGCCGACCACATGGCCGCGCTGGCCTCCGGCCTCTACTCCCTCGGACGCAGCGCGGGCATCCGCTTCGGGGACGGCGGCGAGGTGCGCCAGGTCGTCGTCGAACTCGACTCCAGCCTGCTGTTCGTCTCCACCGCCGGCTCCGGCACCTGTCTCGCCGTCCTCGCCGGGCGCGAGGCCGACGCCGCGGTCCTCGGCTACGAGATGGCGATGCTGGTCAAGAGCGTGCGGCCCTATCTGACGACCGCGCCCAGGCAGCCCGCCGTGGAACCCCCGGCGATGAGGCCTTGAGCGCGGCCCCGGCCGGCGACGGACCCTGGCTCGACGACGCGGCCGGACGGCTGGTGCGCCCCTACACGGTCAGCGACGGCCGGACCCGGCCGAGCACGTCGCTCGACCTGCTGTCGCAGGTGATGGCCACCGGCGCCACCCCCCTCGGCTACCTCGGACCCGAGCACACCCAGGCACTCGAGCTGTGCCGGGCACCCGTGTCGGTCGCCGAGGTCGCCGCCCACCTCGAACTGCCGGCAGCGGTCACCAAGGTGCTCCTGTCCGACCTCGTGGACGGCGGGCTCCTCACCGAGAGACCGCCGACCTTCCACGACAACCACACCGACCGGGCCCTTCTGGAGGCAGTGCTCGATGGACTACGACGACAGCTGTGACCCGTTTCCCACCGCGCTGAAGATCCTGGTGGCGGGAGGATTCGGGGCGGGCAAGACGACCTTCGTGGGCGCGGTGAGCGAGATCGCGCCGCTCAGCACGGAGGAACTGCTCACGACGGTGAGCGAGGGCACCGACAGTCTCGACGGCGTCGAGAACAAGGTCGAGACGACCGTCGCCATGGACTTCGGCCGGATAACCCTCGACCGCAAGCACGTGCTCTACCTGTTCGGCACCCCCGGGCAGCAGCGCTTCTGGTTCATGTGGGACGAGCTCTGCGAGGGCGCCCTCGGCGCGGTCGTGCTCGCCGACACCCGTCGGCTGGAGGACTGCTTCGCCGCCGTCGACTTCTTCGAACAGCGCGGCCTGCCCTTCATCGTCGCCATCAACGAGTTCGACGGCTCCTACCGCTACGACCCCGTGGAGGTCCGCGCCGCCATCGACCTCGACCCCGACGTCCCCATCGTGCGCTGCGACGCCCGGATCTCCAGCTCCGCCGTGCAGACCCTGCTCACCCTCGTCCGCCACCTCCTCGCCCACACCCCCGGGCACGCCCCGAGCCGCGGAGCCCACACATGAGGGCCGACGCGGCCCGTGGAGCACGGCCATGACCTACGATCCACCGCGCCCGCCCGGCCGGCTGCTGCTGACCCCCGAGGACAAGGACGCCCCCGCGCGCGTACGGCGGCTGCGCCTGCTCGGCCTCGGTGAGCGGCCGGAACCCGCCCTCGACGCCCTCGCGCACCGGCTGGCGCAGCACGCGCAGGCGTCGTACGCCATGATCACCTTCGTCGACGAGCACCGGCAGTTCTTCGCCGGGCTGTGCGCGCCGGAGGGCGCCGTGCGCGGGCCGGACGGCGTCGAACGGACGCTGGGCCGCCACCTGGACCGCAGTTACGGCTTCTGCCCCCACGTGGTGGTGCGCCGCAAGGCACTGGTCCTGGAGGACGTCCACGACTACCCGCGCTTCGCCGGCAACCCCGTCGTCGACGAGATCGGCATCCGCTCCTACCTGGGCGCCCCCCTCGTCGACAGCACGGGCATCGCGCTCGGCACGGTGTGCGTTGCCGACACCGCGCCGCGCCCCTGGGGGAGGGCGGGGCTGGAGAGCATCAAAGCCACGGCGGCCGACCTCACGGCGCGGCTCGAACAGCGGGAGACGCTCCCCTGACCAGCGGGTCACCGGGTGCTTCCGCGACAGGCTTCCGCGGCGCGAGCCGGGGCGGGTGTGAAGGAAAGCTGCGGCGCAGCTTAAGAAAAGCTCGATGGACCGGGGACGGCACCGTACGGAAGATCTTCTACGGGTTCACCACCCCATTCCCCCTCCCGGCACGGGCTCCTCCGGCATGCCCCGCTCCGGGACCTCACCCCCGCTAGGAGCCGTTGCGTGAAGGCGCTGGTCAAGGAGAAGGCGGAGCCCGGGCTGTGGCTCCGGGACGTCCCCGAGCCGGACGTCGGCCCCGGTGACGTACTGATCAAGGTCCTGAGGACCGGTATCTGCGGCACCGACCTGCACATCCGTGACTGGGACGGCTGGGCGCGGCGGACGATCGGCACCCCGCTGGTCGTGGGTCACGAGTTCGTCGGCGAGGTCGTCGCGACCGGGCGTGACGTTGTCGACGTCGCGGTCGGTGACCGGGTCAGCGGCGAGGGGCACCTGGTGTGCGGCAAGTGCCGCAACTGCCTCGCCGGACGCCGCCACCTGTGCCGGGCCACTGTCGGGCTCGGCGTCGGCCGGGACGGCGCGTTCGCCGAGTACGTGGCGCTGCCCGCGGCCAACGTGTGGGTGCACCGGGTCCCGGTCGATCTCGACGTCGCGGCGATCTTCGACCCGTTCGGCAACGCCGTGCACACCGCGTTGTCCTTCCCGCTGGTCGGCGAGGACGTACTGATCACGGGTGCCGGGCCGATCGGGCTGATGGCCGCGGCGGTGGCCCGGCACGCGGGGGCCCGCAACGTCGTCGTCACCGACGTCAGCGCGGAGCGGCTGGACCTCGCGCGCAAGATCGGCGCCGATCTCGCGCTCGACGTCTCCGCCGCCACCATCGCCGACGGACAGCGGGAGCTGGGCCTGCGGGAGGGCTTCGACATCGGGCTGGAGATGTCCGGCCGCCCCGAGGCGCTGCGCGACATGATCGCCAACATGACGCACGGCGGCCGGATTGCGATGCTGGGCCTGCCCGCGGAGGAGTTCCCCGTCGACTGGTCCCGGATCGTCACCTCGATGATCACCATCAAGGGCATCTACGGCCGGGAGATGTTCGAGACCTGGTACGCCATGTCGGTGCTGCTGGAGGGCGGCCTCGACCTCGCCCCCGTGATCACCGGCCGGTACGGCCACCGCGACTTCGAGGCCGCCTTCGCGGACGCGGCGAGCGGCCGTGGCGGCAAGATCATCCTCGACTGGACCTTGTAAGGACTGATGATGTTCGACTCCGTACGCGACGACCTCCGCACCACCCTCGACGAGATCCGCGCCGCCGGCCTGCACAAGCCCGAGCGGGTCATCGGCACCCCGCAGTCCGCGACCGTGAACGTCACCGCGGGCGGCCGCCCCGGTGAGGTGCTCAACTTCTGCGCCAACAACTACCTCGGCCTCGCCGACCACCCCGAGGTGATCGCCGCCGCCCACGAGGCCCTCGACCGCTGGGGCTACGGCATGGCCTCCGTGCGCTTCATCTGCGGTACGCAGGAGGTGCACAAGGAACTGGAGGCGCGGCTCTCCGCGTTCCTCGGCCAGGAGGACACGATCCTGTACTCCTCCTGCTTCGACGCCAACGGCGGCGTCTTCGAGACGCTCCTCGGCCCGGAGGACGCGGTGATCTCCGACGCCCTCAACCACGCCTCCATCATCGACGGCATCCGCCTGTCGAAGGCCCGCCGCTTCCGCTACGCCAACCGTGACATGGCCGACCTGGAGCGGCAGCTGAAGGAGGCGGCCGAGGGCGGCGCCCGCCGGAAGCTGATCGTCACGGACGGCGTCTTCTCCATGGACGGCTACGTGGCGCCGCTGGACGAGATCTGCGACCTCGCCGACCGCTACGACGCCATGGTGATGGTCGACGACTCGCACGCCGTCGGCTTCGTCGGCCCCGGCGGGCGCGGCACCCCCGAGCTGCACGGCGTCATGGACCGCGTCGACATCATCACGGGCACCCTCGGCAAGGCCCTCGGCGGCGCCTCCGGCGGTTACGTGGCCGCCCGCGCCGAGATCGTCGCCCTGCTGCGCCAGCGCTCGCGCCCCTACCTCTTCTCCAACACCCTCGCCCCGGTGATCGCGGCGGCCTCGCTGAAGGTGCTCGACCTGCTGGAGTCGGCGGACGACCTGCGGACGCGGCTCGCCGCGAACACCGCGCTGTTCCGCCGCCGGATGACCGAGGAGGGCTTCGAGATCCTCCCCGGCGACCACGCGATCGCGCCCGTCATGATCGGCGACGCGACGGTGGCCGGGCGCCTGGCCGAACTGCTGCTGGAGCGCGGGGTGTACGTGATCGGCTTCTCGTACCCCGTGGTTCCGCAGGGCCAGGCCCGCATCCGCGTCCAGCTCTCCGCCGCGCACTCCACCGAGGACGTGCACCGCGCGGTGGACGCCTTCGTGGCGGCGCGGGCGGAGCTGGACGCCTGAGCGGCCCGGACGCGCTGCGACAATAGTTCACATGATCGAAGCGCGGCGGCTGCACATCCTCCGTGCGGTGGCCGACCACCGCACGGTCACCGCCGCTGCCGCCGCGCTGTACCTCACACCCTCCGCCGTCTCCCAGCAGCTGACCGCCCTGGAGCAGGAGACCGGCCACCGGCTGGTCGAGCGCGGCGCGAAGGGGGTGCGGCTGACGCCGGCCGGTGAGATCCTGCTCGGCCACACCCACGCGGTCCTCGCCCAGCTGGAGCGGGCGGAGGCCGAGCTGGCGGCGTACGCGACCGGCTCGGCCGGCACCGTCACCGTCGCCTCCTTCGCCACCGGCATCGCCCAGGTCCTCGCCCCGGCGCTGCACCGTCTCGCCGGCACCGCCCCCGGCATCCGCGTCCGGGTCCGGGACGCCGAGGGCGACGCCAGCCTGCCGATGGTGCTCGACCGGCAGGTCGACGTCGCGGTCGCCGTGGAGTACCGGGGCGCCCCGGACGCGGACGACCCGCGCCTCACCCACGTCCCGCTGTACGCCGAGCCCTTCGACGCCGTCGTGCCCGTCACGCACCGGCTGGCCGACGCGGGCGAGGTCCCGCTCGCGGAGCTCGCCAAGGACCCGTGGATCGGTCCCTACCCCGGCAACCCCTGCCACGACGTGGTGGTCCTGGCCTGCGAGGCGGCCGGCTTCCAGCCCTCCCTGGAGCACTCCTCCGACGACTTCCGCGCGGTCGTGGCCCTCGCGTCCGCCGACGCGGGCGTCGCCCTCGTGCCGCGCTCGGCCCTGCGCGGGATGGACCTCACGGGCGTCGTCGTACGCCCCGTCGACGGCACCGCCCCCACCCGCCGGGTCTTCGCGGCCGTGCGCCGGGGCGCGGAGGGGCATCCGCTGATCCGCCCGGTGCTGGAGGCACTCCGCGCGGCCGCGCGCGTGTGAGGGGCACCGGCTCACTGTGGGCCGCGGACGGCCGCGGAGCCGTTGTCGGTGCGGCCCGTTACGGTGCCTGTCATGCCGGATGCCGAAGACGTACGCCGTGTCGCCCTGTCCCTGCCGGACACCGCGGAGGTGACCGCCTGGAGCATGCCCACGTTCCGGGTCGCGGGCAAGATGTTCGCCACGCTGCCCGAGGAGGAGACCTCCGTCGCGGTGCGCTGCCCGAAGGACGAGCGCGACGAGCTCGTCCTGGCCGAGCCCGCCAAGTTCTGGGTCGCCGACCACGAGGCGTACTCCGCCTGGGTCCGGGTCAGGCTGGCCGCGCTGGAGGACGAGACGGAGCTGCGCGACATCCTCGCCGACTCCTGGCGCCAGGCCGCCCCGCCCCGGCTGCTGGAGGCACATCCCCGGCTGGGGCTGCACCTGGTCGACTGACGGGGCGGTGGACCCCCGCGGGCAAACGGGTGCGCGATCACCACCCCGAGTGCGGTATGGTTTCCGTGCACGTCGGGCCGGGGGAAACCCCAGGTCAGACGGACATCGGGACGTGGCGCAGCTTGGTAGCGCACTTGACTGGGGGTCAAGGGGTCGCAGGTTCAAATCCTGTCGTCCCGACGGTGTCATCGCGACGCAGGGGCCGTTCTCATGAACGGCCCCTGACGCGTTTCCGGGCGGTGCCCCGGCGGTCGACGCGCGGCGCCCCTCACTCTTTCGGGCGTACGTACCCATGATCCGTACATGACCACGGTATGTATTCACCTGGATGCGCAGAGTCATCTACCTGATGCGTAGAGTCATCAGCTCCGCGTGGGCCGACATGGGGGGAAACCATGAGCCGCGACAGGATCGCAGTCATCGGCA
The DNA here is from genome assembly GCF_034105845.1 of Streptomyces sp. CRN 30. NCBI lineage: Bacteria > Bacillati > Actinomycetota > Actinomycetes > Kitasatosporales > Streptomycetaceae > Streptomyces > Streptomyces sp. CRN 30. The sequence goes on from NZ_JAVRHI010000128.1 coordinate 6,553, forward strand.
TCGGCTGCCGGTTCCCGGGCGACGCGTCCTGTCACCGGAGCTTCTGGCGGAACCTGGTCGACGGCAGGGACTGCCTCACGCCGACGCCCGCCGACCGCTACGACGTCTCCTCCCTCGGCAGCCCGGACCGGATCAGGCCGGGGCGGCTGGTCGGCGGACGCGGCGGCTACATCCGGGGGTTCGACGAGTTCGAGCCGGAGTTCTTCGGCATCAGCCCGCGGGAGGCGGAACTCATGGATCCCCAGCAGCGCAAGCTGCTGGAGGTGACCTGGGAGGCCCTGGAGGACGGCGGCCAGCGGCCCGAGGAACTGGCGGGGCGTGACGTCGGGGTGTTCGTCGGCGCGTTCACCCTCGACTACAAGATCCTGCAATTCGCCGACCTGGGCTTCGACACGATCGCCGCGCACACCGCGACCGGAACCATGATGACGATGGTGTCGAACCGCATCTCGCACTGCTTCGACTTCCGCGGTCCCAGCGTGTCGGTCGACACCGCCTGCAGCTCCTCCCTGGTCGCCGTCGACCTGGCCTGCCGGAGCCTGCTCCGCGGCGAGAGCTCCCTCGCGCTGGCCGGCGGCACGCTGCTGCACATGGCACCGCAGTACACCATCGCCGAGTCCCAGGGCGGCTTCCTCTCCCCGGACGGGCGGTCGTGCGCCTTCGACGCCTCGGCCAACGGCTACGTACGGGCGGAGGGCGTCGGTGTGGTCGCGCTGAAACGGCTGGCGGACGCCGAGCGCGACGGCGACCCGGTGCACGCGGTCATCATCGGCAGCGGAGTCAACCAGGACGGCCGCACCAGCGGCATCACCGTGCCCAGCGGGCGCGCCCAGGAGGCCCTCGTCGAGCAGGTCTGCGCCGAGGCGGGCATCGTCCCCGGCGACCTGGGCTACGTCGAGGCACACGGCACCTCCACCCCGGTCGGCGACCCGGTCGAGGCGGTGGCGCTCGGCCGCGTCCTGTCGGTCGGGCGGCAGCCCGGCACCCGGTGCTACGTGGGGTCGGTCAAGACCAACATCGGACACACCGAGTCCGCCGCGGGCATCGCGGGCCTGATCAAGACGGTCCTCAGCCTGGCGCACCGCACGATCCCCCCGCACCTCAACCTCACCCGGATCAATCCCGCGATCCCCCTGGAGTCGCTGCCGTACGAGATCCCCGGCCGGCCGGTGGACTGGCCCGCGCGCCCGGGCCCCGCGCGCGCCGGGGTGAACGCCTTCGGGTTCGGCGGCACCAACGCGCACGTGGTGCTCGAAGAGGCGCCGCGCACGCCCGCGCGGCACGGCGCCGACCGCCCCGG
>NZ_JAVRHI010000129.1:0-18476 GCF_034105845.1 Streptomyces sp. CRN 30
ACGAACCGCACGGTCAGCGAGCGGTCGGTGTAGGCGCGCAGCGCCTCGTAGGCCATCGCCGGGCCCAGATCCGAGCCGCCGATACCGATGTTGACCACGTTGCGGATGCGCCGGCCGGTGTGCCCGGTCCACTCACCGGAGCGGACCCGGTCCGCGAACGCGGCCATCCTGTCCAGCACCGCGTGCACCTTGGGCACCACGTTCTCGCCGTCCACCTCGACCACCGCGTCCCGCGGCGCGCGCAGCGCGGTGTGCAGCACCGCCCGGTCCTCGGTGGTGTTGATCCGCTCACCACGGAACATCGCGTCCCGCAGCCCGAACACGTCCGTCGCGGCCGCGAGCTCCCGCAGCAGCGCCAGCGTCTCGTCGGTGACCAGGTGCTTCGAGTAGTCGACGAGCAGATCGCCGACCTGGAGCACGTACCCGGTGCCGCGCCCGGGGTCGGCCGCGAACAGTTCGCGCAGCTGTACCTCGCCCAGCTCCTCCCGGTGCTCGGCCAGTGCCGCCCATGCGGGCGTCTGGTCGATCCGGCTGCGGCTTCCTGCGTTCATCCGGTCTTCCGCCTTCTTCCGTTCCGTCCTGCGTGCGTATCTCGAAGATACGTCCGCCGTGCGCGCCGCTCTCAGCGCGGCGCGGACAGTACGAAGAACGCGGCCGGACACCGCTCGGTGCCCGGCCGGATCGAATGCCTAGATCTCGCCCCTCAGTTTGGCGAGCGCCTCGGCGAGGATCGCCTCGCCGTCCGCGTCGCTGCGTCGCTCCCGCACGTACGCGAGGTGCGTCTTGTACGGCTCGGTGCGCGGCGGGTCCGGCGGGTTGTCCCGGTCCTGCCCCGCCGGAAAGCCACAGCGCGGGCAGTCCCAGGTCTCGGGCACCTGCGCGTCGCTGGCGAAGCTCGGCTGCGTCTCATGCCCGTTGGAGCACCAGAAGGAGATGCGCAGCCGCGGCGCGGACTCGCCGCGCTCGGCCTCGCCCATCGGCCCCGCCCCGACCCGGCTTCCTCGGATCGCGTTGCCACTTGCCACGGTCGTAACTCCCTGCGTGATGGTGCCGCGAAGCGAGTCGGCGTGACGCTTCGCTGCGAGCGCCTCAGTCTACGTAAGGCCCAACGCGCGTCCAGTGATTGGAGTTACACCCCGCTTACCAGACGCAAGCCCCATGATAGGCCGCGCCGTTGGGCGCGTACCGACCATGGGGCTTTACGTGCGGATTGCTGCGTCTGTGACGTACTGGTGTACCTGTGTGCCGCGTTCCGGTCAGTTGTTGACCTTCATCAGCAGCGCAAGGACGATGATGCACGCGAACCACAGCAGACCGACCACCACAGTGATCCGGTCGAGGTTACGCTCGGCGACCGAGGAGCCTCCGACGGACGACTGCATGCCTCCGCCGAACATGTCGGAGAGGCCGCCGCCCTTCCCCTTGTGCATCAGCACCAGCAGCATCAGCAGCAGGCTGAAGACGATCAGGGCGATCGAGAACCCCATAACCACGGCTGGACCAACTTCCTCGGACAGATTGGGACGACGGGGCCGGTGGCGAGCCACCGGGCCCCGCAAGGGTACGACGGATCGTTCCTAGCGCATACTCACTGGTCGCGGAAGCGCACGATCCTGACGAACTCGTCGGCGTCCAGCGAGGCGCCGCCGACCAGGGCGCCGTCGATGTCGGGCTGCGCCATGATCTCGGCGACGTTCCCGGACTTGACCGAGCCGCCGTACTGGATGCGGATCTTGTCGGCCACGTCCTGCGAGTACAGCTCGGCGAGCTTGCCGCGGATCGCTCCGCACACCTCCTGGGCGTCCTCCGCGCCGCAGACCTTGCCGGTGCCGATGGCCCAGACGGGCTCGTAGGCGATCACGACGGTCTCGGCCTGCTCGGCCGGGACGTCCTTCAGGCCGCCCTCGACCTGGGCGAGCGTGTGCGTGACGTGGTTGCCCGCCTCGCGGACCTCCAGCTCCTCGCCGACGCACAGGATCGGGGTGAGGCCGTACTTGAAGGCGGCCTTGACCTTGGCGTTGCACAGCTCGTCGGTCTCGGCGTGGTACTGGCGGCGCTCGGAGTGCCCGACCGCCACGTAGCTGCACTTGAGCTTGGCGAGCATCGAGCCGGAGATCTCACCGGTGTACGCGCCGGAGTCGTGCGCCGAGATGTCCTGGGCGCCGTACTTGATCTTCAGCTTGTCGCCGTCGACCAGGGTCTGCACGGAGCGCAGGTCGGTGAAGGGCGGCAGGACGGCGACCTCGGTGGCCTCGTGGTCCTTGTCCGCGAGGGCGAAGGCGAGCTTCTGGACGTGGGCGATGGCCTCGAGGTGGTTGAGGTTCATCTTCCAGTTGCCCGCCATGATCGGCGTGCGGCCCTGTTCGGGAGTGGTCATCGAGGGTCAGTCCTCCAGTGCGGCGAGGCCGGGGAGCGTCTTGCCCTCGAGGTATTCGAGGGAGGCGCCGCCGCCGGTCGAGATGTGGCCGAAGGCATTCTCGTCGAAGCCCAGGGTGCGTACGGCCGCGGCGGAGTCTCCGCCGCCGACGACCGAGAACGCCGGGGAGTCGACGAGGGCCTGGGCGACGGCCCGGGTGCCCTCGGCGTAGTCGGGGTGCTCGAAGACGCCCATGGGTCCGTTCCAGAAGACGGTGCCCGCGTCGGCGATCTTCGAGGCGTACAGCTTGCGGGTCTCGGGGCCGATGTCCAGGCCCATCTGGTCGGCGGGGATGGCGTCCGCGGCAACGGTGCGGGGGTCCGAGGGAGCCTTGGTCTTCAGGTCCGGGAACCCGGCCGAGGTCACCACGTCGACGGGGAGGACCAGCTCGATGCCGTTCTTCTCCGCCCGCTCGACGTACTCCCGTACGGCCGGGAGCTGGTCCTGCTGGAGGAGGGAGGCGCCGACCTCGTGGCCCTTGGCCGCGAGGAAGGTGAACACCATGCCGCCGCCGACGAGGATGCGGTCCGCCCTGCCGAGCAGCTGGTCGATGACGGCGAGCTTGTCGGAGACCTTCGAGCCGCCGAGGACCACGGCGTAGGGCCGCTTGACGTCCTCGGTGAGCTTCTTCAGCACGCCGACCTCGGTGGAGATGAGGTACCCGGCGTAGTGCGGCAGCCTGGCCGGCAGGTCGAACACCGAGGCGTGCTTGCGGTGCACGGCGCCGAAGCCGTCGCCCACGTACACGTCGGCGAGGGCGGCGAGCTGCTCCGCGAACGCGCCGCGCTCGGCGTCGTCCTTGGCCGTCTCGCCCGCGTTGAAGCGGAGGTTCTCGATGACCGCGACCCGGCCGTCGGCGAGGTCCGCGACGGTGGCCGTGGCGGTCTCGCCGACCGTGTCGCCGGCGAAGGCGACGTCGGCGCCGAGCAGCTCACCGAGGCGCGCGGCGGCCGGGGCGAGCGAGAAGGCCGGGTCCGGGGCGCCCTTGGGGCGGCCCAGGTGGGACGCGACGATCACCCGCGCGCCCGCTTCGGCCAGCGCCTTGACGGTGGGCACGACGGCGCGGATGCGGCCGTCGTCGGTGATGGTGGTGGAGTCGAGCGGCACGTTGAGGTCGGCGCGGACGAAGACCCGCTTGCCCGTCACTCCTTCGGCGAGGAGTTCGTCGATCGTCTTCATGGGGGTTCTCCTGACAGGGTCTGAGCTGTTTCCGCGGACGACGCCGCACGGCAGGCAGCGCAGGGCCCGGGAGCGCCGTTCCGCGCTGCCCGAGCCCTGCGCTCACATCGAGGTGCCTGCTCCGGGACTCAGAGCTTGCCGCCGACGAAGACCGTGAGGTCGACGAGGCGGTTGGAGTAACCCCACTCGTTGTCGTACCAGCCGACGATCTTGATCTGCTTGCCCTGGCTCATCGTCAGGGACGAGTCGAAGGTGCAGGAGGCCGGCCAGTTGACGATGTCCGAGGAGACGATCGGGTCCTCGGTGTACTCGAGGATGCCCTTGAGCTCGCCCTCGGCGGCCTTCTGGAACGCGGCGTTGATCTCGTCCTTGGTGACCTCGCGCTCGAGCTCGACGACGAGGTCGGTGACCGAGCCGGTCGGGACCGGGACGCGCATGGCGATGCCGTCCAGCTTGCCCTCGAGCTGCGGCAGGACCAGGGCGGTGGCCTTGGCGGCACCGGTGGTCGTCGGGATGATGTTCTCGGCGGCGGCACGGGCGCGGCGCAGGTCCTTGTGCGGGAAGTCAAGGATGCGCTGGTCGTTCGTGTACGCGTGCACCGTCGTCATCATGCCCTTGACGACGCCGAAGCTCTCGTCGAGGACCTTCGCCATCGGCGCCACACAGTTGGTGGTGCAGGAGGCGTTGGAGATGACGTGGTGGTTGGCCGCGTCGTACTTGTCCTGGTTGACGCCCATCACGATGGTGATGTCCTCGTCCTTGGCCGGAGCCGAGATGAGGACCTTCTTGGCACCGCCGGCGATGTGCTTCTCGGCATCCGCCTTCTTGGTGAAGATACCGGTGGACTCGATCACGATGTCGACGCCCAGCTCGCCCCACGGGATGTCGGCGGGGTTGCGCTCGGACAGGACCTTGATGGTCCTGCCGTCGACGGTGATGGTGTCCTCGGTGTGCGACACCTCGGCCTTGAGGCGGCCCAGGATGGTGTCGTACTTCAGCAGGTGAGCGGTGGTCGCGGTGTCACCCAGGTCGTTGACGGCCACGACCTCGATGTCCGCACCCTGCTCCAGCAGCGCGCGGAAGTAGTTGCGGCCGATGCGGCCGAAGCCGTTGATGCCTACGCGGATCGTCACGAACCGATCTCCTCGTTGGTACGCCGGCCTTCAGATGCCGGCGAGCTGTATGGGATGTCCCCGACCGCATACGACCCTACCTCCCTGGGCCCCCGGTGGTGACATTGAGATGGCCCATACCCGGCGGGGCGTTCCGTACCCGCCAGTAGGGGTACGGAACGCCCACCCTCTCATGCGCCGGTCACCGCGCCCCGGCCGGTCCGGCCGGCGCGGCAGGCTGATGACAGTCCACGGTCAAGTCGAGGACGCCCGTGGCGTGGACGGCCGCGAGCGGCCCGGCGCGCGGGCGCCGGGCCGTTCAGCCCACCAGGTTGTCGGCGAGTTCGTCGGAGAGGTTGGCCTCCGTGCCGGGAACGCCGAGGTCGGCGGCGCGCTTGTCGGCCATGGCCAGCAGCCGGCGGATACGGCCCGCGACGGCGTCCTTGGTCAGCGGCGGGTCGGCGAGCGCGCCCAGCTCCTCCAGGGAGGCCTGCTTGTGCTCCATGCGCAGCCGTCCGGCCGCCGCGAGGTGCTCGGGGACCTCGTCGGCGAGGATCTCCAGGGCACGCTGCACCCGGGCGCCCGCGGCGACGGCGGCGCGCGCCGAGCGGCGCAGGTTGGCGTCGTCGAAGTTGGCGAGACGGTTCGCCGTGGCGCGGACCTCGCGGCGCAGCCGCCGCTCCTCCCAGGCCAGTACGGCGTCGTGGGCGCCGAGGCGGGTGAGGAGGGCGCCGATGGCGTCGCCGTCCCGGACCACGACCCGGTCCACCCCACGCACCTCGCGGGCCTTCGCGGGGATCGACAGCCGGCGGGCGGCGCCGACCAGCGCGAGCGCGGCCTCCGGGCCCGGGCAGGTCACCTCCAGGGAGGAGGAGCGGCCCGGCTCGGTGAGCGAGCCGTGCGCCAGGAAGGCCCCGCGCCAGGCGGCCTCCGCGTCACAGGTGGCCCCGGAGACCACCTGCGGGGGCAGGCCGCGGATCGGGCGGCCTCGGCCGTCGACGAGCCCGGTCTGGCGGGCCAGCTGGTCACCGCCCGCGACCACCCGCACCACGAAGCGGGAGCCGCGGCGCAGCCCCCCGGGTGCCATCACGATCAGTTCGGAGCCGTGGCCGAAGATCTCCAGGATGTCCTGCTTGAGCCGGCGCGCCGCCCTCCCCGTGTCCAGCTCCGCCTCGATCACGATGCGGCCGCTGACCAGGTGCAGCCCGCCCGCGAACCGGAGGATCGCCGAGACCTCCGCCTTTCTGCAGCAGGTCCGGGTGACGGGTAGCCGGGCGATCTCGTCCTTCACCGCTGCCGTCATCGCCATGGGCCGATCCTTCCATGCATCCGAAAAATACGGTCGTACGCGGCGGCCAACAGCTCCGGGTCGTGCCGCGGAGTTCCGTCGGTCCTGGCCACCGGCGCCAGCTCGACCGCCGCTCCGAACCCCTTGGCGGCCTCGGTGAGCGATTCGCGGTCGGGCACGGCGGCCGTGTCGGCCAGCACCACGTCCAGGGCGAGTTTAGGGGCGTGTCGTGCCAAAACCTCCAAATGACGCTGCGGGGAGAACCCTTCGGTTTCTCCGGGTTGCGGCACGAGGTTCAGGGACAGGACGCGGCGCGCCTTGGTGGCCGTGAGGGCGTCCAGCAGTTCGGGCACGAGCAGGTGGGGCATGACCGAGGAGAACCAGGAGCCGGGTCCGAGGACCACCCAGTCCGCGTCGAGGACCGCCGCGACGGCCTCGGGCACGGCGGGCGGGTCGTGCGGCACCAGGTGCACGGACTGGACCTCGCCCTGCGTGAGGGCGACGGTGGCCTGCCCCCGTACCGTGTCGACGTCGTCCGGGCGGTCCGGGTCGTGCCCCTTGACCAGCGCCTGCAGCTCCAGGGGCACGGCGGACATGGGCAGCACCCGGCCGTGCGCGCCGAGCAGCCTGCCGACCAGGTCGAGCGCCTGGACGTGGTCGCCGAGCTGCTCCCACAGCGCGACGATCAGTACGTTGCCGACCGCGTGCCCGTGCAGGTCGCCCTCGGTCTGGAAGCGGTGCTGGATGACGCGCGCCCAGGTCTGCCCCCAGTCGTCGTCGCCGCACAGCGCCGCCAGCGCCTTGCGCAGGTCGCCGGGCGGCAGCACGCCCAGCTCGTCGCGGAGCCGCCCGCTGGAGCCGCCGTCGTCGGCCACGGTGACGACGGCGGTGAGGTCGCCGGTGATCCGGCGCAGGGCGGCGAGCGAGGCGGACAGGCCCATGCCGCCGCCGAGCGCGACCACTTTGGGCTGGGCGCCGCGGCGGCGCGGGCGGCCGCCGCGGGCCCCGCGTGCGTCCCGGCTGTCGCGTGCGTCGCCGGATCTGCCCCCGCGGCCCTCGGGGGCGACCCTGCGCAGTCGGTTCAGCCGCGGTGTGCGTCCGGTCATTCGCGGCCCATGTCCCGGTGCACGACCACGGTCTCCACGCCCTGGGAGGACAGCCGGGCGGCGAGCTTCTCGGCGGTGGCGACCGAGCGGTGCTTGCCACCGGTGCAGCCGACCGCGATGGTCACGTACCGCTTGCCCTCGCGGCGGTAGCCGGCGGCGATCAGCTGGAGCAGCTCCGTGTAGCGGTCGAGGAACTCCTTGGCGCCGGGCTGGCCGTAGACGTAGGCCGACACCTCCTCGTTGAGTCCGGTGTACGGGCGCAGCTCGGGGACCCAGTGCGGGTTGGGCAGGAACCGCATGTCCGCGACCAGGTCGGCGTCGACGGGGAGGCCGTACTTGAAGCCGAAGGACATGACGGTGGCCCGCAGCTCGGGCTCCTCCTCACCGGCGAACTGGGCGTCCATCTTGGCGCGCAGCTCGTGCACGTTGAGGCTGGAGGTGTCGATCACCAGGTCGGCGTCGCCGCGCAGCTCTCGCAGCAGTTCCCGCTCGGCGGCGATGCCGTCGACGATGCGGCCGTCGCCCTGGAGGGGGTGCGGGCGGCGCACGGACTCGAAGCGGCGCACCAGGGCGTCGTCGGAGGACTCCAGGAAGACGATCCGCCGGGTGACCTGCCGGGCCTCCAGGTCGGCGAGGGACTCGCGGAGGTTGTCGAAGAAGCGGCGTCCGCGCACGTCGACGACGACCGCGATCCGCGCCACGTTGCCCTGGGAGCGGGCGCCGAGCTCCACCATGGTGGGGATCAGGGCGGGCGGCAGGTTGTCGACGACGAACCAGCCGAGGTCCTCCAGACACTTGGCCGCCGTGGAGCGGCCGGCGCCGGACATGCCGGAGATGATCACCAGCTCGGGGATGGCCGCCTCGGGGCCCCCGGCCGGTTCGATGCCCGTACTCACGTGTGCTCCGTCTTCCTGTGGCGCCGGGTGCCGCGGGCCCTGGCCGCCCGCCTCCTCGCGGGCGGCCGGCTGCCGCTGCGCCGTGCGCTCCTCCTGCCTGTGCTGCGTCTGCTGCGCGGGCGTCGTCCGTGCATCGTGCACCGTGTGCGCGCGATGTGCCGCGCCCACCCCGGGTACCGCGTCCGCGGCGTCCGGCCGCGCCACCTGTCGCTCCGCGCCACGCCCGTCGTCGGGCTCGTCGTGCTCGGTCATCTCTCCTGCCCCCGTCGTTCGTCGGGGAGGCCCGCGGACACGGGTTCCCCCGAGGAGTCCGCCGTCGTCCCGGACTCCGCGCTCTCCTCGTCGTCGTCGATGATCTCTCCGGTCGCCGTGTTCACGGCGGGTGCGGCCGGGGCCGACCGGGCCAGCGCGACCGCGATGGTCTCCGCCGTCTTGCGGCCTATGCCGGGCACCTCGCAGATCTGCTCGATCGTCGCGGACCGCAGTCGCTTCACCGAGCCGAAGTGTTTGATCAGCGCCTGCTTGCGGGTCTCGCCGAGGCCCGGCACGTCGTCCAGGGGACCCGACCGGATCCGCTTGGCCCGCTTGGTGCGCTGGTAGGTGATCGCGAAGCGGTGGGCCTCGTCGCGGACGCGCTGCAGCAGGTACAGGCCCTCGCTGGTGCGGGGCAGGACGACCGGGTCGTCCTCACCGGGCACCCACACCTCCTCCAGCCGCTTGGCCAGCCCGCACACGGCGATGTCGTCGATGCCGAGCTCGTCGAGGGCCCGGCGGGCGGCGGCGACCTGGGGCTGTCCGCCGTCCACGACGACGAGCTGGGGCGGGTAGGCGAAGCGCTTGGGACGGCCGTCCTCGTCCTTGAGCCGTCCCTCGGCGTCCAGCTCCTCGCCGTCGGCCCACTCACCGGTCCGCTCCTTCTCGGCGAGGTACCGCTTGAAGCGGCGGGTGATCACCTCGTGCATGGAGCGGACGTCGTCCTGGCCCTCGAAGCCCTTGATCTGGAAGCGTCGGTACTCGCCCTTGCGGGCCAGGCCGTCCTCGAACACGACCATGGACGCCACCACGTCCTCGCCCTGGAGGTGCGAGATGTCGTAGCACTCGATCCTGAGGGGCGCGCCGTCCAGCTCCAGGGCGTCGGCGATCTCCTCCAGGGCGCGCGAGCGGGTGGTCAGGTCGGAGGCGCGCTTGGTCTTGTGGAGGACGAGCGACTGCTGCGCGTTGCGCTGCACGGTCTCCATCAGGGCCCGCTTGTCGCCGCGCTGCGGGATGCGCAGCGACACGCCCGCGCCGCGGCGGCCGGTCAGCCACTCCTGGACGGGCTCCAGGGGGTCGGGCAGGGCCGGGACCAGGACCTCCTTGGGCACGGAGTCACCGGTCTCCTCCCCGTACAGCTGCTGGAGGGCGTGCTCGACGAGGCCGGCCGTGGTGACCGCCTCCACCCTGTCGGTCACCCAGCCGCGCTGGCCGCGCACCCGCCCGCCGCGGACGTGGAAGATCTGCACGGCCGCCTCGAGCTCGTCCTCGGCCACCGCGATCAGGTCGGCGTCGGTCGCGTCGGCGAGCACGACCGCGTTCTTCTCCATGGCCTTCTTCAGGGCCCCGATGTCGTCGCGCAGGCGGGCCGCCTTCTCGTACTCCATGTCCTCGGCCGCTTCCGCCATCTGCCGCTCCAGGCGGCGGATGTAGGTGCCCGTACGGCCGGCCATGAAGTCGCTGAACTCCTCGGCCAGCTCCCAGTGGTCCTCTTCGGAGATGCGCTCGACGCAGGGGGCGGAGCACTTGCCGATGTAGCCCAGCAGGCAGGGGCGGCCGGTGCGGGCGGCGTTCTTGAAGACCCCGGCCGAGCAGGTGCGCACGGGGAACACGCGCAGCAGCAGGTCGACGGTGTCGCGGATCGCCCACGCGTGCGCGTACGGGCCGAAGTAGCGCACGCCCTTCTTCTTGTGGCCGCGCATGACCTGTACCCGGGGGTACTGCTCGTTCATGGTCACCGCGAGGTAGGGGTAGCTCTTGTCGTCGCGGTACTTGACGTTGAACCGGGGGTCGAACTCCTTGATCCAGGAGTACTCCAGCTGGAGGGCCTCCACCTCCGTGGACACCACCGTCCATTCCACGGACGCGGCCGTGGTGACCATGGACCGGGTACGCGGGTGGAGGTTCGCCAGGTCCTGGAAGTAGTTCGCCAGACGCTGGCGCAGGCTCTTCGCCTTCCCGACGTAGATCACCCGGCGGTGCTCGTCGCGGAACCGGTAGACCCCGGGGGTGTCCGGGATCTCTCCCGGCTTGGGGCGGTAGCTGGAGGGGTCGGCCATGTCAGACACCCTACTGGCGGTGACCGACATCGCGACGGCCCTGGGGACAGTGGCCCGGCATCCTCACGCAGCGTGCCGGTCCGGGGACCGGCGGCACACCCGGAGGGGCGGATTCCGCTCCGTGGGCGCCCGGCCGGCGCAGCCGCCGCGAGCTGCCGGTCCGGCATACCGGTGGCATGTGCCGGGCGTCGACGACACGCCGGGTTCCAGCCGTCATCATCCACCCCTGCGACCCGCCTTCCGGTGGGCTCCGGGGAGCCCGCCACCGGTCCGGGCCGCGCGTTTCTGCACAAGTGGGCCATGTCGGCCCACGCGGCACACCATTCCCCGGGGCCCGGAGCACGGCAACCGGCCCCGTGCGGAGCGAGGCCGGTGTTGCGCTGCCGGTGTTGTCGGCGCATGGTCAACACGCTTCAATGCGGGATGACTTGGGGCAGCCCACCGCCCTCGCGAGGGCGGTGCCCGCGTTCCCGTCACGCTCCGGCGGCGCCCCGGCAGTCCTCGCGAACGGCCCGACCAGCCGTCGCGCTCCCTCACAGAGAGGCCCCTGCATGCGGCACGGCACAGAGCACGCGGACGTCGGCACGGCGGGCACGGCGGAGTTGGAGTCGGCCCTGCGGGGCGGCCCCTTCCACGTCGCGCTGCGGGCCGCGATCGCCGCACGGGGGCTGCCGCTGCAGCGCGTCCAGCACCACCTGACGCGGTACGGGGTCAGGGTCGGCGTGACGAGCCTGAGCTACTGGCAGCAGGGGGCCCGGCGCCCGCAGCGCCCCGAGTCGTTACGGGCCGTGCGCGCCCTGGAGGAGATCCTCCACCTGCCGGACGAGTCGCTGATCCGCCTGCTCGCCGGGGGTGGGGAGCGTCCCGCCCCGGAGCGTTCGGGCCGCTCGTACCGCTCCGTCGTGGCGGCCTCGGGCGTACTGGAGCGGCTCCTGGGGGAGCTGGAGGCCTCGCTGGACGGCGGGCTGCAGACCATCGGCCACCACGAGCGGGTGCGGATCGGCACGCGCCGTGAGCTGCTCGCGCGCGAGTCGCACCACATCGTGCGCGCCCACAAGGACGGCGTGGACCGCTACGTGGCGGTGCACCACGGCGACCCGGGCTGCGCGCCCGAGCGCATGGCGGTGCGCGCGCTGGAGAACTGCCGCACCGGCCGGGTGCGCTGGCACCAGGACACCGGGGTGCTCGTCGCCGAGCTCCTCTTCGACGTGCGGCTGCGCATCGGCGATACGTTTCTCTTCCGGTACGGCGTCGAGGACGGGACGGCCGGCGCGTCCCGCGAGTACGTACGGGGGTTCGGCTGCACCGGCGGGCAGTACGCGCTCCAGGTGCGCTTCGACGAGCAGGCCCTGCCCGCCCGCTGCCACCGGTTCACCCAGCACACGGCGGCGGCCCCGCGCAGCGGTCACCGGGAGCTCGCCCTGAGCTCCCGGCACCGCTCGGTCCACCTCGTCGAGCCCCGTGTGCGCTCGGGGATCCTGGGCATCGGGTGGGAATGGGAGTGACCGGCTCCGGCCACCGTACGTAAACGCTTGCGCAAACGTTTACCCGGGAGGCTCCCGTACGGTACGTTCCGCCCGGACACAGCCGTCCGCCCGCCGCTCACGAAGGGGTGCCCCGTGGCCACCATGGTCGACGTCGCGCAGCGCGCGGGTGTGTCCGTGGCGACCGTCTCCCACGTGCTCAACAACACGCGCGCGGTACGGCCCGAGACCAGACGGCTGGTCGAGGACGCCATCGACGCGCTCGGCTACACGCACAACACGCTGGCCCGTTCGCTGGTGACCGCACGGACCCGGTCCATCGGGCTCGCGGTGCCGGCCGCCGGCAACCCGTACTTCACGGAGATCGTCCAAGGGGTCGAGGCGGGCGCGCTGGAGCACGGTTACAGCCTGCTGATCGCCGATCCGCACGACGACCCGGAGCACGAGCGGAAGGCCGTCCGGCTGCTGCACGAGCGCCGCGTGGACGGCGTGGTCGTCGCGGCCTCCGCGCACCCCGCCAAACTGCTGCGCTACCTGGCCAGGCACGGGGTGCCGGCGGTGTTCCTGGACCGGCTGGTGCGCCCCACCGGCTCCCCCGACACCCCGGGTACCTACGACACCCCCGTTACCTACGACACCCCCGGTCCCCACGGCACCCCCGACGGCGACCCGTTCCCCTTCGACCAGGTCGCCACCGAGAACGCCGCGCCGACCGCCCGGCTGGTCACCCACCTCGCCGGGCTCGGCCACGAGCGCATCGCCCTGGTCGCGGGCCTGCCCGGGCTGAGCACCACCGAGGAGCGGATCAGCGGGTACCGCCTCGGTCTCTCGACGGCGGGGCTGCCCTTCTCCGACGCCCTCCTCGTGCACGGCGACTCCGACGCGGAGACGGCCCGGCGGGCCACCCTGGAGCTGTTCGACGGCCCGGCGCCCCCGACCGCGCTGGTCACCGGCAACAACGCCATGACCATCGGGGCCCTGCGCGCCCTCGGCGAGCTGGGCCTGTCGGTGCCGGACGACGTGGCGCTGTGCTGCTTCGACGACTTCGCGTGGGCCGACCTGTTCCGGCCGCGGCTCACCGCGATCGCCCAGCCCGGCAAGGAGATCGGCGCGCACGCCGTGCGGCTGCTCCTGGACCGGCTCGACTCCCCCGGGCGTCCCGCGCGCACGGTGCGGCTGCCCTGCGCCTTCGTCCACCGCGGTTCCTGCGGATGCCCGGAGGAGGCCGGGGAGACGGCGGGGGCAGGGAGAACGACAGCAAGTGACAGCATGCGAGGAAGGACCATCCCGTGATCGTCGTCGCCGGTGAGGCACTGATCGACCTGGTACCGCAGGGGGCGGGCGCGCTCGCCGACCTGCGGCCCGCGCGGGGCGGCGGCCCCTACAACACCGCTGTCGCGCTGGGCCGGCTCGGCACGCCGACGGCCTTCCTCTCCCGTGTCTCGCGCGACCCGTTCGGCGAGGCGCTGGTGGAGGGGCTGCGCGCGGCGGGCGTCGACGTGACGTCCGTGCAGCGCGGAGCGGAGCCGACGACCCTCGCCGCGGCCTCGATCGACGAGGGCGGCTCGGCCGCGTACTCCTTCTACGTCGAGGGCACCGCGGACCGCCTCTTCGAGGCGCCGGCGCACCTGCCGGAGGGCGCCCGGGCGGTCTCCTTCGGCACCTGCTCGCTGGTCCTGGAACCGGGGGCGAGCGCGTACGAGGAGCTGATGCGGACCGCGGCCGCGCAGGGTGTCTTCACGGCGCTCGACCCGAACATCCGGGCCGCTCTGATCCCGGACGCGGACGCCTACCGGGCCCGGTTCAAGAGCTGGCTGCCCTCGGTGTCGCTGCTGAAGCTCTCGGAGGAGGATGCCGAGTGGCTGGGCGGCACACCGCGCGAGTGGCTGGCCGCGGGCCCCTCGGCCGTCGTGATCACGCAGGGCGGCGACGGCCTGACCGCCTTCACCCGGGACGGCTCCGTGTACCCGGTCCCGGGGGTGCAGGTGGAGGTGGTGGACACCATCGGCGCCGGTGACACGGTCAACGCGGCCCTCCTGCACGGTCTGGCCGTACGCGAGGCCCTCTCCCCCACGGCGCTGTCCGCCATGACCGCCGCGGACTGGGCCGAGCTGCTGGACCTCGCCGCGCGCGCGGCCGCGATCACCTGCTCACGGGCGGGCGCGGAGCCGCCGTACGCGGCGGAGCTGGAGGGGTAAGGGGCCCGGTCGGCCGAGGCCGGAACGTGCGGCGCCCCGGGGTGCTCCCCCGGGGCGCCGCACGTCGGCCGAGCTGCGTACCGGCCCTCCCGTCAGGCCTTGCGGGCGCGCGCCGCCTTCTTGGCGGGGGCCTTGGCCGTCACCGTCTTCCTGGCCCTGGTTCCGGCAGCGACGGTCTTCCTGGCCGTCTTCCGGCCCGGGGCCTTCACCCGGGCGGCGTCGCTGACGCGCTCGGCGCCCAGGATCTCGCGCAGGAACTTGCCGGTGTGGCTGGCCGGGACCCCGGCGACCTGCTCGGGCGTGCCCTCGGCGACGACGAGGCCGCCGCCGCTGCCGCCCTCGGGGCCCATGTCGACGAGCCAGTCGGCGGTCTTGATCACATCGAGGTTGTGCTCGATGACGATGACCGTGTTGCCCTTGTCGACGAGGCCGGACAGCACCTGGATGAGCTTGCTGATGTCCTCGAAGTGCAGACCGGTGGTCGGCTCGTCGAGCACGTACACCGTGCGCCCGGTGGAGCGCTTCTGCAGCTCGCTCGCCAGCTTGACGCGCTGCGCCTCACCGCCGGAGAGCGTGGTGGCGGGCTGGCCGAGCCGGACGTACCCGAGACCGACCTCGGTGAGCGTCCGCAGGTGGCGGGAGATGCCCGGCACGGCCTCGAAGAAGTCCAGGGCCTCCTCGATGGGCATGTCGAGGACGTCTGCGATGGACTTGCCCTTGTAGTGGACGTCCAGGGTCTCCCGGTTGTAGCGCGCCCCGTGGCACACCTCGCAGGGGACGTAGACGTCCGGCAGGAAGTTCATCTCGATCTTGATGGTGCCGTCACCGGAGCAGTTCTCGCAGCGGCCGCCCTTGACGTTGAATGAGAAGCGGCCGGGGAGGTAGCCGCGCACCTTCGCCTCGGTGGTCTCCGCGAACAGCTTGCGGACGTGGTCGAAGACACCGGTGTACGTCGCCGGGTTGGACCGCGGGGTGCGGCCGATGGGCGACTGGTCGACGTGCACGACCTTGTCGACGAGGTCGTCGCCCTCCACGCGGGTGTGCCGGCCGGGCACGCTGCGGGCGCCGTTCAGCTCGCGTGCCAGGTGGGTGTACAGGATGTCGTTGACCAGGGTCGACTTTCCGGAGCCGGACACGCCCGTGACGGCCGTGAGCACGCCGAGCGGGAAGGAGACGTCGACGTCCTGGAGGTTGTTCTCGCGGGCGCCGTGCACGGTGAGGGCGCGGCCCGGGTCGACCGGGCGGCGGACGTCCGGGATGCCGATCGCCTTCTTGCCGGCCAGGTACTGACCGGTCGTGGAGGCGTCGTTGTCCAGCAGCTCCTTGTAGGTGCCGCTGTGGACGACCTTGCCGCCGTGCTCACCGGCGCCGGGGCCGATGTCGACGACCCAGTCGGCGACCTTGATCGTGTCCTCGTCGTGCTCGACGACGATGAGCGTGTTGCCCATGTCGCGCAGCCGGACCAGGGTCTCGATCAGCCGGTGGTTGTCGCGCTGGTGCAGGCCGATGGAGGGCTCGTCGAGCACGTAGAGCACGCCGACCAGGCCGGAGCCGATCTGGGTGGCCAGGCGGATGCGCTGGGCCTCGCCGCCGGAGAGGGTGCCGGCCGCGCGGTTCAGCGACAGGTAGTCCAGGCCGACGTCGACCAGGAAGCGCAGCCGCTCGTTGACCTCCTTGAGAACGCGCTCGGCGATCTTCTTGTCGCGCGCGTCGAGCGTCAGCTCGCCCAGGAAGTCCGCGCAGTCGCTGATGGACATCGCGGAGACCTCGGCGATGGACTTCTCCATGACCGTGACCGCGAGGACGATCGGCTTCAGGCGCGTGCCCTCACAGGTGGGACAGGGCACCTCGCGCATGTAGCCCTCGAAGCGCTCGCGGCTGGTGTCGCTCTCGGCCTCGCTGTGCCGCCGCTTCACGAACGGGACGGCGCCCTCGAAGGCCGTGGTGTACGCGCGCTCGCGCCCGTACCGGTTGCGGTAGCGGACCTCGACCTGCGTCTTGTGGCCGTACAGCAGGGCCTTCCTGGCGCGCTGCGGGAGGCCGGCGAAGGGAATGTCGGTGCGGAAGCCCAGCGCCTCGGCGAGGGCCCCGATCAGCCGCGCGAAGTAGTCCTTGGTGTGCCCGTGCGACCAGGGGTGTATGGCGCCCTCGTCGAGGGACTTGTCCTCGTCGGGGACGATCAGCTCCGGGTCGACCTCCATGCGCGTGCCGATGCCGGAGCAGTCGGGGCAGGCGCCGAAGGGCGAGTTGAAGGAGAAGGAGCGGGGCTCCAGCTCCTCGAAGGACAGGTCGTCGTACGGGCAGTACAGGTGCTCGGAGAACATGCGCTCGCGCTCGGGGTCGTCCTCGGGGAGGTCGACGAAGTCGAGGACGACCATGCCGCCGGAGAGGCCGAGCGCGGTCTCCACGGAGTCGGTGAGGCGGCGCTTGGCGGAGTCCTTCACCGTGAGGCGGTCGACGACCACCTCGATGGTGTGCTTCTCCTGCTTCTTCAGCGTGGGCGCCTCGGAGAGCTGGACGGTCTGCCCGTCCACCCGCGCGCGGGAGTAGCCCTTGGTCTGGAGGTCGGCGAAGAGGTCGACGAACTCGCCCTTGCGCTCGCGCACCAGCGGCGACAGCACCTGGAAGCGGCTGCCCTCCGGCAGCTCCAGGACCCGGTCGACGATGGCCTGCGGCGACTGCCGCGAGATCGGGCGGCGGCACTCGGGACAGTGCGGCTTGCCGATGCGGGCGAAGAGCAGCCGCAGGTAGTCGTAGACCTCGGTGATCGTGCCGACCGTCGAGCGCGGGTTGCGGGAGGTCGACTTCTGGTCGATCGAGACGGCCGGGGAGAGGCCCTCGATGAAGTCGACGTCGGGCTTGTCCATCTGCCCGAGGAACTGCCGGGCGTAGGAGGACAGCGACTCCACGTAGCGGCGCTGACCCTCGGCGAAGATGGTGTCGAAGGCCAGCGAGGACTTGCCCGACCCCGACAGGCCCGTGAAGACGATGAGCGAGTCACGCGGCAGGTCGAGCGAGACGTTCTTCAGATTGTGCTCGCGCGCGCCACGGACGATGAGACGGTCGGCCACGCCGGTCCGCACCTTTCTTGAGTGAGTGACAGGGGCGGGGCCCCCGTCGATCCCAGACTAGGGGGAGCCACTGACAGCGCCGGTCCTGTTTCCCCGTTCACAACAATCCCGGGCCTTCCAGCATGCCCGACGCCGCCATCGAGCCTATAGCACGCGCATTCGATTTACGGGGATCTCCGGCCTCCTTCACCCGGACGTGCGGCCGGGCTAGGGTCGGTCCCCATGATGGATCACGCGCGCGACCTGGCCTCTGTACACGACGCCACCGAGCGGCTCCTCAGCGCAGTCACCGCGCTGGACGGGCCCGCGGTGACCGAAGCCTCACGGCTGCCCGGCTGGACGCGCGGCCATGTGCTGGCCCACCTCGCCCGCAACGCGGACGCCCTGGTGGAGGTGTTACAGGGGCGCCCCATGTACGCCTCCGCGGACGCGCGGGAGGCCGACATCGAGCGGGACGCGCCGCGCTCCCTGGCCACCCAGCTGGCCGACGTCCGTGACAGCGCGGCCCGCTTCCAGACGGCCGCGGCCGCGCCCCAGGACTGGTCCCGCACCCTGGAGCTGCGCAACGGGGTGAAGGACGCCGCGGCCCGGGTACCGTTCCGGCGGTGGGCGGAGGTGGAGCTGCACCACGTGGACCTGGGGATCGGCTACGAGCTGGAGGACCTGCCCGGGGAGTTCACGGAACGGGAGATCGGCTTCCTCGCCGACCGCTTCGCCGGCCACCCGGACGTGCCGCACACCCGTGTGACCGACTCCGCGCGCGCGTGGGGCACGGGACGGGCGGGCGACCGGCCCGAGGTGACGGTGACCGGTGCGGCCCCCGAACTGCTCGGCTGGCTCGCGGGGCGCCGTGCCGGCTCGGGGCTCGACGTCTCGGGCGGCCCGCTGCCGACGCTGCCCCCGCTGTAGGGCACGCGGGCGCGTGCCCGCCGGCGGGGCCGGTCGCGCGACGCGGGCGCGGCCTGCTCCCCGTCACCGCTCCGTCCTAGACTGACCGCCATGACGTACAGCGGAGCGGTGAAGGTCGGCGGCCCGGCGGACGTGCACGAACTGCGGGACCTGATGATCTCCAAGGTCGCGGTCGGGCCGATGGACAACAACGCGTACCTTCTGCGCTGCCGGGCCACGGACGAGCAGTTGCTGATCGACGCGGCGAACGACGCCGGCACACTGCTCACGCTGATCGGCGACGACGGCATCACGTCCGTGGTCACCACGCATCAGCACGGCGACCACTGGCAGGCGCTGGCCGAGGTGGTGGCGGCCACGGGCGCGCGGACGTACGCGGGCCGGGACGACGCCGACGGCATCCCGGTGCCGACCGACGTCCCCGTCGGCGACGGCGACACCATCAGCGTGGGGCACGTCCGGCTCACCGCACGCCACCTGGTGGGCCACACGCCCGGCTCGATCG
>NZ_JAVRHI010000130.1:0-38401 GCF_034105845.1 Streptomyces sp. CRN 30
CCGGCCCCGGCCACCAGGGCGGTCGCGGCGACCAGGGCGACGCCCCCGGTCAGCGGCACCCCGCGGGCCCGCCGCCGTTCGACCAGGCCGAGACGGAGCGCGGGCACCCGCACGGCCGCCGCGAGGGCGGAGGCGAGGAGCAGGGCGGAGGCGGCGGTGAGGATTCCGTACAGCACATGCTGAGGCTATGCCCGTTTGAACCAATATTCGGTGAATAACACGATCTGTCCCCCAGAGGGCCCTGCGGACACCTGGAGGGCCGTGACCGAGGAGGCGGCTCGAGCGCGGACAATGGTGCGGTGACGTGCACGGCCACGCCGCACCCCGGGACCGCGACGGCGGCCCCTCAGGCAACCCTCAGCGATCCAGATCACTGCACGCCTGACTACAGTGCGGCGCCGGTTGTGGGTAGTCTCAGAGGACTGCATAAGTTACCGCTTAGTAATCACCGGTCGGGGTAGGCGGGGAGCCCCGTCAGACCCCACAGAACCCTCGCAGGCCCGAGGAGCCCTCCATGCAACTCGCCGCGATCATCGTGTCGCTGGTCCTGACCGTGGTCGGCGTGGCGCTGCTCGCGCGCGCCGTCGGCCAGTTCGTCCGGTACTTCAAGCTGGGCCAGCCCGTACCCGCAGGCACCCGGACGGACAACCCGTACCAGCGCAGCGTGACGCTGGTGAAGGAGTTCCTCGGCCACACCCGGATGAACCGCTGGGGCATCGTGGGCATCGCCCACTGGTTCGTGGCCGTCGGCTTCCTGACGCTGCCGCCCACCCTCGCACAGGCGTACGGCCAGCTCTTCCAGGCCGACTGGGTGCTGCCGGTGATCGGCGGGTTCCTGCCGTTCGAGATGTACATCGAGTTCATCGGCGTGATGACGGTCCTCGGCATCCTCGTGCTGATGGCGATCCGCCTGCTGAACCTGCCCTCGCGCCCCGGCCGCAAGTCCCGCTTCGCGGGCTCCACGGCCTGGCAGGCGTACTTCGTCGAGTACGTCATCCTCACCATCGGCCTGGCGATCTACGTACTGCGCGGCCTGGAGGGCGCCCTCCACCACGTGGACGGCTACGAGGCCGCCTACTTCGCCTCGTACCCGCTGGTCGCCGCCTTCGACGGCCTGTCCACCGGCACCCTGCAGAACCTGGTGTACTTCGTCGCCATGATCAAGATCAGCGTCTCGCTGATCTGGATGATCACGGTCTCGCTCAACACGAGCATGGGTGTCGCCTGGCACCGCTTCCTGGCCTTCCCCAACATCTGGTTCAAGCGGAACGCCACCGGGGAGACAGCCCTCGGCGCCCTCCAGCCGATGACGTCCGGCGGCAAGCCGATCGACTTCACCGACCCGGGCGACGACGACGTCTTCGGCGTCTCGCAGGTCGAGCAGTTCAGCTGGAAGGGTCTCCTCGACTTCTCCACCTGCACCGAGTGCGGCCGCTGCCAGTCGCAGTGCCCCGCCTGGAACACCGGCAAGCCGCTCTCCCCCAAGCTCCTGATCATGTCCCTGCGCGACCACGCGCACGCCAAGGCCCCGTACCTGCTGGCCGGCGGCGGCAAGACGATGGAGGGCGCGGAGAAGGCGTCCGAGGAGCAGCTCAAGGACGTCCCCGCCGCGGCCCTCGCCGAGGCCGAGCGGCCGCTGATCGGCACGCTGGAGGAGAACGGCGTCATCGACCCGGACGTCCTGTGGTCCTGCACCACCTGCGGCGCCTGTGTCGAGCAGTGCCCGGTGGACATCGAGCACGTCGACCACATCGTCGACATGCGCCGCTACCAGGTCATGATCGAGTCGGCCTTCCCCTCCGAGGCGGGCACGATGCTCAAGAACCTGGAGAAGAAGGGCAACCCCTGGGGCCTGGCCAAGAAGCAGCGCCTGGAGTGGACGAAGGAGGTCGACTTCGAGGTGCCGGTGGTCGGCCGTGACATCGAGGACCTCACCGAGGTCGAGTACCTGTACTGGGTCGGCTGCGCGGGCGCCCTGGAGGACCGCGCCAAGAAGACCACCAAGGCCTTCGCCGAGCTGCTCCACATGGCGGGCGTGAAGTTCGCGATCATGGGCGGCGACGAGAAGTGCACCGGTGACTCCGCCCGGCGCCTCGGCAACGAGCCGCTGTTCCAGGAGCTCGGTATGGAGAACGTCATGTCACTGAACATGGCGTTCGGCGAGGAGACGGACGACGACGGCAAGGTGACCGAGGAGTCCCGGAAGCCGAAGTCCGCCAAGAAGATCGTCGCCACCTGCCCGCACTGCCTCAACACCCTCGGCAACGAGTACCCGCAGCTCGGCGGCGACTACGAGGTCATCCACCACACCCAGCTGCTCCAGCACCTGATCGACGAGGGCAAGCTGATCCCGGTGACCCCGGTCGAGGGTCTGATCACCTACCACGACCCGTGCTACCTGGGCCGTCACAACAACATCTACACGCCTCCGCGCGAGATCATCGGCAAGGTCCCGGGCCTGCGCAACGAGGAGATGCACCGCCACAAGGAGCGCGGCTTCTGCTGCGGCGCGGGCGGCGCGCGGATGTGGATGGAGGAGCGGATCGGCAAGCGCATCAACAACGAGCGGGTGGATGAGGCGCTGTCGCTCAACCCCGACATCGTGTCGACCGCCTGCCCGTTCTGCCTCGTCATGCTGACCGACTCGGTCAACGGCAAGAAGAACGATGGCAAGGCCAAGGAGTCCATCCAGGTCGTGGATGTCGCCCAGCTGCTGCTGGAGTCGGTGAAGACGCCGGTGACGGACGACGAGCCCCCGGCGGGCGCGGCCGAGACGGAGGACGCGCCGGAGCCGCAGCCGGTGAAGTAGCCGCCGGTACCCGGTACATGAAAGCGCCGCCTTCCCGTACGCACGGGGAGGCGGCGTTTTCGTACGCCAGTACCCACCCGCCCCTTACCGGCCGCTCTGGACATGTGCATGATGTGCCAGTCGTTGCCGATGCGGACGAGGTGAACAGTGCGCGGACGAAGTACGGGTAAGGCGGGCATACGCGTGACGGCGGGCATACGCGTGACGGCGGCCCTGGCTGTCGGCGTCCTCGGGCTCACCGCATGCGGTTCCACCGAGCGGACCTCCGCGACGGCGAAGAAGCCGGAGCCCGTGACCAGGGCGACGAAGGGGCACCCGCGCGTGCCCGTCCCCCGCGGCAGGGGCGGCAGCGACACACCCGACGACTTCAACGGGGACGGCCACCGCGACCTCGTCCTGAACGACCTGGTCAAGGCGGAGAGCCACGCGGACGACGCCGGTATCGGCATCGTGTACGGCACGGACGACGGCCTCGACCCGGGCGCCCGGCAGCTCCTCGCCCCCGCGAGGCAGGCGGCGCCCACGGACGGCGTGCTGCCCGCCGTGTTCGAGGCCGAGGAGAGCTGTGACCTGGACGGGGACGGCTTCACCGACCTCGTCGTCTCCACCGACCCGCCGTACGACGGCCAGGGACAGCCCCCCGTCCCGCTCCAGGTCCTCTTCGGCTCCCCCACGGGCCTGACCGGCAAGGCGGTGAAGCTGGACGTCCCCGCCCGGGCCCGCGCCGGCAACGACTGGCCGGACCAGCCGGTGTGCGGCGACTTCGACGGCGACGGCGCGCACGACCTGGTCCTGCACGCCTCGGACAGCCGGCTGACGTACCTGCGCGGCCCCTTCGGCCGCGAGGGCGCCCCGGCCGCGGCCACCGGCCCCCTCGACGCCCCCGGCAGCGTCCCGACCGGCCCGGCCGTCGACGTGAACGGCGACGGCTACGACGACCTGCTCGTCCGCGAGGACGGCGCCGCCTCCCCGTCGAGCGTCGTGTACGGCGGCCCGTCCGGCCCCACCCGCACGGGCTTCGCCCTGCCCGCGGGCGTGGCCGTGGCCTTCGGCGCCTTCGGCGGCGAGAAGGACGTACTGGACGCGGCGGTCGGCTCGCGGGACGGTACGGCGCTGCGGTACGACCTCACCGGCCCCACGGCCACCACGCAGGCCGAACTGGATGTGCCCGGCACCCTGCTGGACGCGGGCGACCTCGACGGCGACGGTTACGACGAGCTGGTCACCGGCGGTACGGAGCTGCGCGTCCACCGGGGCGGCGCGAAGGGTCTCACCGCGTCCGGTGCCGTCACGGTGACCCCGCCGGCCGAGGGCACCACCCGCGTCCTGGCGGTCGGCGACTTCACCGGGGACGGTCTGGCGGACCTGGCGGTACGGACGTACCGGGGGGAGACGCGAGACACGGTGGCGGTGTACGCGGGCCGGCGGCAGGGGGTCGTGGGCACCGCGCCGGTGGTGACCTTCTCGACGGCGGAGTTCCTGAGCACCTGAGCAGAACCCGTTGACCTGAGCAAAACCCCTTGAGACGGCGGAGGACGCCGCCCTACGATCGCCCGATGGCGTCGATCAGGCAGGTCCAGGTCACCTTCGACTGCGCGGAACCGGAGCGCGTCGCCCGTTTCTGGTGCGAGGTGCTCGGGTACGTCGTCCCGCCGCCCCCGGAGGGGTTCGCCGACTGGGACGCGTACGACCGCTCGCTGCCGCCCGAGCGTCAGGGTTCGGCGTTCGCCTGCGTCGACCCCTCGGGCGCCGGCCCGCGGCTGTTCTTCCAGCGCGTTCCCGAGGGCAAGGTCGTCAAGAACCGGGTCCACCTCGACGTGCGGGTCGGCACCGGGCTCGTGGGTGAGGAGCGCGTGGCCGTCCTGGAGGCGGAGTGCGCACGGCTGGTCGCGCTCGGCGGGGTCTTCGTGGAGCTGCTGCGCGCCGACGGTTTCGACGAGTCGTGCCTGGTGATGCAGGACGTCGAGGGCAACGAGTTCTGCCTCGACTGAGAGTGCCGACTGAGAGTTCGTGCCGACTGAGAGTTCGAGTCGTACGGCGGGGGCCGTCAGGCGACCGGCCAGTTCCGCAGGGCCATGGCGGCCACCTGCAGGAGGTCGTCGCGGGTGGCGCCGCCGACGGCCTGGACGGAGATGCCGTTCGCCACGGTCATGAGGTAGCGCGCGAGCACACCCGGATCGGTCTCCGCGGGCAGATCGCCCTCGTCGACAGCCCGCCGGAACCGTTCGCGCAGGCGGGAGGTGCCCCCGTTGCGCCAGTCGGCGAGGGTGTCACGGACGGCGCCCGCGGAGTCGCCCGCGGCGAGTGAGCCCTGCACCCCGAGGCACCCGGTGGGGCAGCCGGGGCGGGTGCTGGTACAGACCGAGCCTTCGAGGAACGCGACGGCCACCTCCCGGGCGGTCGGCTCCCGCAGGGCCCGGGCCACGTACGCGGCGGGGCCCTCCTCATAACGCTGCAGGGCCTTGCGGAACAGCTCCTCCTTGTTGCCGAAGGCCGCGTACATGCTGGTGCGCGTGATGCCCATCGCACCGGTCAGGTCGGTGAGGCTGGCGCCCTCGTACCCCTTCTCCCAGAAGACCCGCATGGCCCGTTCGAGGGCCTCGTCGGCGTCGAAGCCCCTCGGCCGGCCGATCGGTGCCTTCTGCTGCGTTCCCATGCGCCCCATCGTACTTTGCACACCCGCACTTCCGTACCGATCGGTGCGGAACCATGCTACGGTCTCGTTCCGTACCGATCGATACAGAACTAGGCCGTGGAGGCACCCCATGGGACAGCTCGACAACAAGACCGCCGTCGTCACCGGCGGCGGCACCGGGATCGGCCTGGCCAGCGCCGTGCGACTCGCGGAGGACGGTGCGCACGTGTTCATCACCGGCCGGCGCAGGGCGGAGCTGGACGCCGCCGTCGAGGCGATCGGCGGCCCCGAGCGGGCCACCGCGGTGGCGGGGGACATCTCGAACCCGGCGGACCTCGACCGGCTGTACGAAGCGGTCCGCGCCCGGGGTCAGGGCCTGGACGTGGTCTTCGCGAACGCGGCGACCGCCTCGCTGGTGCCGCTGGAGCAGATCACCGAGAAGGACTTCGACCACGTCTTCGACGTCAACGTACGCGGCACCCTGTTGACCGTGCAGAAGGCGCTGCCGCTGCTCAACGACGGCGCCTCGGTGATCCTGAACGCCTCGACCGCCGCCGACAACGGCACGGAGGCGTTCGGTCTTTACGCGGCATCCAAGGCCGCCGTACGGTCCTTCGCGCGGACCTGGGCCAACGAGCTCAAGGACCGCGGCGTCCGGGTCAACGCGGTCTCACCCGGCCCGGTCGACACTCCCGGCATCACCGACCTCTTCGGCGAGGAGAACGCGGCCGACGTCCGGACCAAGCTCGCCACGGACACGGCGCTGGGCCGCATGGGACGCCCCGAGGAGGCCGCCGCGGTCGTGGCGTTCCTCGCCTCCGACCAGAGCAGCTTCATGCTCGGCGCCAATGTCTTCGTCGACGGCGGCGAGAACCAGATCTGAGCCGCCGGCCGACTACATGTCCCGGCGCAGGTGACGTATGAGGGCGGCGAGCCCGGTCGTGGTGGTGGTCACCACGGTGCCGGGCTCGTCGCTTTCGCGGAGGCACAAAGCCTCAGGGACGGCCGCGACCTCAACGCAGTCGGAGGAGTCGCCTCCGCCGGAGAACGAGGACTTCTGCCAGGTGGCATCCACGGTCATGGCGAGACCCCTCACATCTGCCGCGCGAACTGGTGAACGAAGTCCCTCGACTCTACGACTCCCAGCGCGACGCCTTCCACCATGCGAAGCACCTCCCGGTACCGGTGCAACTGCGCCTCCGCGTGCAAGAACTCCCCTCCGTGCGGCGAATCCATCAGCACCGTGTCCAACTGAGGAACCGGACCACGCGCATACACCAACGGTGTATCGATCCCGGCGAACCCGTCGACGTCGAACGGCACCACCCTTACGGTGACGCCGGGGCGTTCGGACTGCTCCAGGATGTGCACCAACTGATCCCGGGCCACTTCGGCGTCGGCGGCCCTGATCCGCAGAGCGGCTTCGTGCACGACTGCCGTGTACCCGACCTCTCCCAGGATGTCCTGACGCCGCTGACGGAAGCGAACCCGCACGTCGACCTCCTCGGGCGACAGCGCGGGCACCGTCGCGGTGAAGATCGCACGCATCTGCTTCTCGGCCTGCAGCAGAGCCGGGATGTGGACGCTCTGGAACGTCCTCAGCTCCACTGCGTGATACTCCAGTTCAGCCAGGTCCAGGTACCCGACGGGCACCAGCTCCCTGAACCGCTCCCACCACCCACGTACGCGCTCACCAGCCATGGCGGTCAGCGCATCGACGAGCCCGGCGTCGTCAACCGCGTACTCCCCCGCCAGATGCCGCACCCGCTCGGCACTCACCCCGACCCGCCCCGTCTCCGTGGCGGAGAGCTTGCTCTCGGCGATCCCCAGCGCGCGTGCCGCCTCCCGGCCGCTGAGCCCCGCCCGCTCACGGAGCTTGCGCAGCTCAACACCGAGTCGTTCCTGGCGTGCCGTGATGATGCTCCGTGCTGGCATGTACCCGATTCCCTCGGAGAGTTGAGGGCCCGAGTATCCCAGTCCGGCTTGACCGGGTACAACTAAACCCCATACCGTCAGTGACACGACGACCACTCAGTGAAGCGAAAGTGCATCGAGCCGTCATGTCCTGCGGCACGACAGAGCCACCGCTCCCCTCCTCGCCCCACCCCATCAGGAGCCGTCATGCCCTGGGAGTACACCCTCTACATCCCCCACGGCCCACGCGCCGTCGGAATCTGCCGCCGCACCCTCCGCGACATCCTCACCACCCACCACCTCCCCGCCCTCATCGAACCCGCGGAGCTCCTCGCCTCCGAGCTGCTCGGCAACGCCATCCGCCACACCGACGGCCCCGCCGCCCTCAAGCTCAGACAGTCCGGCCCCTCCTTCCGCCTCGGCGCCTGGGACACGGACCCCACTCCCCCGGCACCCTCCACCCCCCAGGGCGAATCCGGTCGCGGCCTGCACCTGGTCCGCGCCTGCTCGGACGACTGGGGCTGGTTCCAGGTCAACCCGAACGCCAGTGGCGGTCGCGGTGGCAAGTACGTCTGGTGCGAACTCGACGCGGCGCGATAACGCCGGGGGACGTCCAGGCGAACGCCGAGGATACGCCGGGCAAACTTCGAACTCCCGTACAACTCGGCCCGGTTGTCGTGAGTCTCCCGTGAGCCGATCGGCTCACCCGGAGCACGACAACCGACGAAGGAACCAGTCACCACCATGCGCAAGCGCACCACCAGCGCCCTCGCCGCGCTCCTCGCAGCGGGCATCACTTCCCTGGCCCTCACATCCCCCGCCACCGCCGCGCCCGCCGGGCTCTCCGACGACTTCAACGGTGACGGTTACCGCGACGTCGCCATCGGCGCCATGTGCACCACCGTCGGCTCCGCCGACTGCGCCGGTGCCGTCGTCGTGCTGTACGGCTCCGCGTCCGGCCTGAAGACGTCCTCCAAAACCGTGATCAACCAGAACTCCACCGGCGTACCGGGCACCTCCAGATCCGGCAACTTGTTCGGCGCCTCCCTCGCCGCCGGCGACCTGAACGACGACGGCTACGCCGACCTGGTCGTCGGTGCCCCCGGCGAGTCCGTGGGCAGCCTGGACAGCGTCGGCACGGCCACCATCCTGTGGGGGCGCAGCCACGGCCTGTCCGGTGGTTCCGTGCTGCCGGCCCCCGACCGGCTCTCCGAGTTCGGCGAGTTCTCCAAGAGCATCGCGATCGGCGACTTCGACGGCAACGGCACCACGGACGTGAACATCGTCGGCCGGTACGACAACCGCATATACAACGGCCCCTTCCCCCGCAACGGCATCCCGGCACGCCATTACGACATCTCCCCCGTGACCTCCTCGGATGCGGTCACCGCCGGCGACCTGAACGGCGACGGCACAGCCGAGCGCGTCTTCCACCACCTCGTGGACGGCGACCCCGGCGGCACCGTGGAGTACCTCAGCTGGACCGGCATACCGAACACGGACTCGGAGCACGCGGAATCGTTGTACAAGCGCGTGAAGATGCCGGACGCCGACGGTCTCACGAGCGCGATCGGTGACATCAACGGCGACGGCTACGGCGACCTCGTCCTCGGCGACCCCGTGGACCCGAGCGCCCACAAGCCCGTCGGCGCCAAGGGCGGCCAGATCACCGTCTGGTACGGCGGCCCGGACGGCCCCGACCTCGACCAGCAGCCGACCGTCATCCACCGGAACACCACGAGCGTGCCCGGCGTGGCCAAGGTCGACGACGGCTTCGGCACGTCCCTGACCACGGGTGACATCAACAACGACGGTTACGCCGACATCGCGGTCGGCGCCCCCGGCGCGGACGTCGGCGCGGCGAAGGACGCGGGCGCCGTGACGGTCTTCCTCGGCTCGCCCACCGGGCCGCAGGTCAGGGGCTCCAAGCTCTACACGCAGGACACCACCGGCATCCCCGGTACCGCCGAGACCGGTGACAACTTCGGCTCCGCGGTCCGGCTGGCCGACGTGACCGGCGACGGCAGGGCCGACCTCGTCATCGGCGCCGGTGGCGAGGACGGCACCGGAGGCGTCTGGTCGATGCGCGGCACCGCCACCGGCCTGGCCACCACGGGATCCACGGGCTTCACCGCGGCCGACCTCTCGGTGAAGAACACCTATTACGTCGGCCAGAACCTCAACCAGTGACCTACGACCAGTCCGAGTCCGAGTCCGTACGCCGGTCCACTCCGCGCGCCCGCCCCTCCCACGAGGCACCCACACCCATGCGCAACCGCACCCTCACCACCACCGCCGCCCTCGTCGTGGCGTCACTCGTCCCGCTCGCCCTGTCGGCACCCGTCGCCCAGGCGGCCGCCGAGCCCGCCGTCCCGTACGACTTCAACGGCGACGGCCTGATCGACCTGGCCGTCGGCGCGCCGGGCGCCACGGTCGCCGGCCAGGCCGGGGCGGGCGCCGTGTCCGTCGTCCACGGCGGGTCCACCGGCCTGAAGAGCGCGCAGCACAAGCTGATCACGGAGAACTCGAACGCGATACCGGGCACCGCCGAGGCGGGCGACGCCTTCGGCTCCGCCCTGGCCTCCGCCGACCTGAACCGCGACGGCTACGCCGACCTGGTGGTCGGCGTGCCCGGGGAGGACACCGACTACGGCGACACCGACGGCGGCACGGTCCTCGTCGTCTGGGGCTCGGCCTCGGGCCTGTCGGGCGGACGCATCATCACCGAGGAACACCGGGCCGATTCCGACCGCGACGGGCAGTCGGTCGCCACGGGTGACTTCAACGACGACGGCCACGCCGACGTGGCGGTCGGCTCCACCGGCTTCATCGAGGGCCTGGTCATCAACGGGCCCTTCACCAAGACCGGCGAGCTCGTCGGGTACTACGGGAGCGGCCTCAACTTCTCCGACACGTACGGCGTCGGCCACCTCTCCGCCGGAGATGTCACCGGAACCGGCCACGACAACCTCGTCGTACACGGGCGGACGGACGACGGCCGCGCGATCAGCAGACTGCACGACACGCGGCTCGGCAACTTCTCCTTCTGGTCCCAGTACCTGCCGCCCGGCTACACCTCCGCCGTCGGCGACATCGACGGCGACGGGCACGGCGACATCGTGATCGGCAACCACCGTGAGGTGTCCGGCGACCCGGAGGGCGCGAAGGGCGGCAAGATCACGGTCGTCTACGGCGGCCCCGGGCCGGGACACCACCCGCGAGCCGGTCGTCATCACCCAGGACACCGCCGGCGTGCCCAGCGCCGCCGAGACCGGCGACGCCTTCGGCTCCAGCGTCTCGCTCGGTGACGTCAACGGTGACGGCTACGCCGACCTGGCCGTCGGCGTCCCCGGCGAGTCGACCGACCACGCCACGACGACCGGTGCGGTCACCCTCCTGTACGGGTCGGCCTCCGGCCTGACCACCAAGGGCGCCAAGAACTGGACGCAGAACTCTCCGGGCGTCCCCGACACCGAGGGCAGGCGCGACCGCTTCGGCGGCCGCGTCTCGCTCACCGACCACACCGGCGACGGCCTCGCCGACCTGACCGTCTCCGCACCGGGCAAGAACAACGGCGCCGGAGCGGTCTGGTTCCTGCGCTCCACCACGAGCGGCCCCTCGACGACCGGCGCCACGGCCTTCGGCCCGGCCACCACGGGCGTCAGCACCGCGGGCACACCGGGTTACGGCACCGTCCTGAACGGCTGACCCGACGGCTGACCCGACGGCTGACCCGAACGGCCGAGCACCGGCCGAGCGTCAGGGGGCGTCCCGCGAGGGGCGCCCCCGCACGGGCCCTGAGGGTCCCTGAGAGCCCCTTAGGGGATGTCACAGCTCGGCCGCAAAGCCGTCCCCGCGCCCCTGGGCCCGACCCACCGCCCGCCCACAGCAGGTACGTTCGACGACGTGGCTGGATTCAGGATCGGACGCGGCCGGAACAACGGCGCTCCTCAGACGCGACCGCAAAACCCTCCGTACGGACAGCAGCACGCCCAGAACCCGCAGGGCGGCCCGTCGTACGGCTACCCCCAGGCGCCGCAGCGCCCGCAGTACGGCGGTCAGCCGTACGGGGGCGGTCAGCCGTACGGTGGCCGCGGCGGGCACAGCGGCGGCGGTGGTCAGGGCACTGACCAGTCCGGCTGGCCCCAGGCGCAGGGCGGCAACCACGGCCAGCCGGAGTACTTCGGCGACGGCGGCCACGGGCACCAGGGCGGAGGACCGGGCGGCCCTGTTCCCGGTCCCGGCCGCCCGGGCCCCGGACCCGGCCCCGACCCGTACGCGGCGAACAACGCGGGGCACACCCAGGCGTTCTCGGTGGACGACCCGTACCACCAGGGCGACACCTACCGCGCCGGCCACGCCCCGTCCGCTGCGGGCGGACCGCGCCTGCACTGGAAGGAGCTGCTGAAGGGCATCGTCACCAGCCCGAACCACACCTTCCTCGTCATGCGCGACTACGCGGTGTGGGCCCCGGCCCTCATCGTCACCTTCCTCTACGGCCTGCTCGCCGTCCTCGGCTTCGACCAGGCCCGCGAGGACGCGATCAACGCCACGCTGAACAACGCGGTCCCGATCTTCCTGACGACGGCCGTCGCCATGGTGATCAGCTTCTTCATCCTGGGCGTGGTCACCCACACCCTGGCCCGCCAGCTCGGCGGCGACGGAGCCTGGCAGCCCACGGCCGGCCTCTCCATGCTGATCATGTGCATCACGGACGCGCCCCGTCTGGTCGTCGCCATGTTCCTGGGCGGCGACGCGCCCTTCGTCCAGATCCTCGGCTGGGTGACCTGGGTGGCGGCGGGCGCGCTGCTCACCCTGATGGTCTCCAAGTCCCACGACCTCCCGTGGCCGAAGGCGCTGGGCGCGTCGGCGATCCAACTGATCGCGATCCTGTCGCTGATCAAGCTGGGTACCTTCTGACGCGCGTCGCGAGGTGACGAAGAGGGGCCCCGTTCGGTGACATACCGAACGGGGCCCCTCTTCTCAGTAACTGGGACTCAGTGATCGGGACTCAGTAACTGAGACTTACGCGTCGCGTACCTGCCCGGCCCGCTTCACGACGGGTTCCTGGACGGACCACGGAAAATTGATCCAGTCATCGGTCCGCTTCCACACGTACTCGCACTTCACCAGCGAGTGGGACTTCTCATAGATCACGGCGGACCGCACCTCGGCGACCGTGCCGAGGCAGAAGTCGTGGACGAGCTTCAGCGTCTTGCCGGTGTCGGCCACGTCGTCCGCGATCAGGACCTTCTTGTCGGAGAAGTCGATCAGGTTGGGCACGGGCGCGAGCATGACGGGCATCTCCAGGGTCGTCCCCACGCCCGTGTAGAACTCCACGTTCACCAGGTTGATGTTCTTGCAGTCCAGCGCGTACGCCAGCCCGCCGGCGACGAAGACGCCGCCGCGGGCGATGGAGAGCACGATGTCCGGCTCGTACCCGTCGTCGGCGACGGTCTGGGCGAGCTCGCGCACCGCGACGCCGAACTGCTCGTAGGTCAGGTTCTCTCGTACGTTGCTCACGCCGCTGCTCACACCTGGGTTCTGTGGAAGTTGAGGAAGGACCGGGAGGCGGTGGGCCCGCGCTGGCCCTGGTAGCGCGACCCGTACCGTTCACTGCCGTACGGGGACTCGGCCGGCGAGGAGAGCCGGAACATGCAGAGCTGCCCGATCTTCATGCCCGGCCAGAGCTTGATCGGCAGGGTCGCGAGGTTCGACAGTTCCAGGGTGACGTGCCCGGAGAACCCGGGGTCGATGAACCCCGCGGTGGAGTGCGTGACGAGCCCGAGCCGCCCGAGCGAGCTCTTCCCCTCCAGCCGGCTGGCGAGGTCGTCCGGCAGGGAGATGACCTCGTACGTACTGGCCAGCACGAACTCACCGGGGTGCAGGATGAACGGCTCGTCCCCCTCCGGCTCGACGAGCCGGGTCAGATCCGTCTGCTCGACGGACGGATCGATGTGGGGGTACCGGTGGTTCTCGAACACCCGGAAGTACCGGTCGAGACGCACGTCGATGCTCGACGGCTGCACCATGGATTCGTCGTACGGATCGATCCGCACCCGACCGGCGTCGATCTCGGCCCGGATGTCCTTGTCTGAGAGAAGCACGCCCCGAGGATACGCAAGACGCGCGGACCGCCCACAACCGGACGACCCGCGCGCCTACCGACCCCTCGCACAGCCGGTCACTGCCCTCGATCCGCTACAGCTGCCGAACCGCTACAACTGTCGATCCGCTACCCGTTACCCGACCCGCTGCTGCTCGCCGAGCACCATCGGCGCCGGCACCGGCACGACACTGCGCAGCCGGGCGCACCGCGGACAGCGCATCAGCCGTCCGGGACCGAGCCGCTCGGCCCGCTGCATCGGGAACGAAGCGGTGCTGAACATGTGCCCATCGGCACAACGGACGACGGTGTGTTCCATCAAGTCCTAGAGTCCCTTCCCCAAGAGCCGCGTCTGAACAGTCGACCTGTCGACCCCTCGACCTGACGACGAAAGCCCACATTAGGGGATGAAAGGGGCGGCCCTCCAGGCGGCACCCCGCTCCTCCGGAACCGTGTTCCCCACGCCCCTCCGGCCACACCCGGAACCTGTTCCCCACCACCACCGTACGCCCCAACTCCCGCACCCCGCAGCCGGATCCAGCCCCTGAAACGCGCGGAAGCCCCACGGCCCGAGCACCGGGAGCCCAACATGAGGTAGAGTGACGGCGCGTCCTGCACCGGTACGACCGGCGTCGCGCGCGGGTGTAGTTTAATGGTAGAACATCAGCTTCCCAAGCTGAGAGCGCGAGTTCGATTCTCGTCACCCGCTCCAATGGGGAACCCAGGTCAGCGGCCTGAAGGTATGTTTTTCGTCGCTTCTCTTCGGCGCTTTTCGTACCGTGCGCATCCGAAGACTGGGCACGTGGAGGGCGTGGGCGCTTGGTTGAGACAGCAGGAGCAAGCCTGCCGTTCTCCGAGAAACGCTGCCGGACGGTTCGTCGCATCGCCGCACGAAGCCTTCGGGGCGACTACGCCGCCGCACTGCCCTGATCACTACTTGCCGGCATGCGCAGCGTGTGATCGCCGAAGTCGGCTACCAAGTCCAACCTTCCGCCGAGCGCTTCGACGTAACGTGCGATGACGTCGAGGGTGGCGACCTCACCGTGCTCGATCTGGGACACGCGAGCGATGCTCACGCCCATCCGGGCGGCCACGTCCCTCTGCGCCAGCCCGGACTGCTTGCGCGCCTCAGCGAGTTGATACCCACGGACTTCCGCCAGCAGACGACGCGAACCAGCTTCTACCTCAGCGGGCTTCACACCGGCCGAGTACAGCTCCTGCTCCAGGGTCTCCCAGTCCTGCGGGGTCTTCTCGGGCATGCTTGCTCCTCAGTTCTCCGTGCCATCGGTGTAGTCGCGGTAGAGCTGTTCAGCCCGAGGGATGCTGTCGCGGTACCAGCGCTCCCAGTTCCCTGCCTTGTCGTCCCCGAGGAGTAACAGGGCTGAACGGGTCGGATCAAAGGCGAAGATGATCCGGATCTCGGACCGGCCGCCTGACCCCGGCCTCAGCTCCTTGAGATGGTGCAGTTCCGAACCCTTCAGCCGGTCCACGAGGGGACGCCCCAGGGTGGGGCCCGCGTCACGTAGGGCGGCAACGGCCTGGGCGATCTGGGAGGCGGAACCGAGATCCTCCTTGATCAGCCGCCTGAACCACTCCGCGTACTCATCGGTGACCTTGATCGCCCAGCTCAAGACGGACTCCCCTCGACACCAGCGTCACGAGTTTAAGGTTTTCCTTAAACAGCGGCAAGCCGACCGTACCGGCGTCGGCCCGCCAACAGGGCTCTCATGAACCACCACGCCGGGTCGGAGGTCCTGATTTCCTCACCACGCTCAGAAGCTCACGCCACGCGTGTACAACGGCACCCACGTCCATCAGGAGGGCTCGTACCTGATGGAGCACCACGCGGATCATCAACAGCCCCACGACAGTGCCGCATCCCGCGGTGATCCACTCCATCGGGCTGCCTCCTCACCTCGGGCAGCAGGGTCCTCACATTGAGGAGTGAGGTCTTTACCTGGAGAGGCAAATCTTTCGTTCTTGGAGTCTCGGCATCTCGCCGCGCTCGCCACCTTGCGCACCAGGCTGCCCGTCGTGGAGATCGAAGTCTGCTGCGTAAAAGCAGCATTCTGTGATCTTCCGAAGCAGGGCAGGGGATCGGCATCCATGTGCAGTCGCGCTCCATCGAGAAACCCCAGGTCAGTGGCCTGGTGTTTATTCGTTGTCCGGAGCGGGTCGGGTGTCGCTCTTCAGCGGCCTCGGGTGGGCCCGGCCCGGCCCGCCATCAGCCGGAGCCAGTGGGCCGGTTCGTGTCGGCCGATGCAGACGGTTGGTTCCGGTGATCGCCCGTCGCGGTCCCAGTTCTGGAGCGTCGTAACTGCTCCCACCGCGGCGAAGCACAGTCCGGCT
The DNA here is from genome assembly GCF_034105845.1 of Streptomyces sp. CRN 30. Taxonomy (NCBI): domain Bacteria; kingdom Bacillati; phylum Actinomycetota; class Actinomycetes; order Kitasatosporales; family Streptomycetaceae; genus Streptomyces; species Streptomyces sp. CRN 30. The sequence goes on from NZ_JAVRHI010000130.1 coordinate 15,814, forward strand.
GCCGCACCGAATGCGCCTCCCGCATAAAGGATCAAGTCAGCGATGCCAGTGCCGGTCGCGTACTTCAAAGCGGCGACGCACACGGCGAGCGAGCACCCTGCGCCCGCCGCGCCGCATGACGCACAAGGAGCGAACTCAAGAGAAAGAGCCAGGATTGTCCATGTTTCTCCGGGCTCTCGCCCTCGTCGGGCCAACACGGCCTGCCACTTCAGGATGCACGTGGGTTAACACTCGGAGTGGGTTGAGGCGGCGTATGTAATTGATGCGTCACGATATGTCTCAGGAGGTGTTATCGATGACCCGCACCGTGATCGACCTTGATGACCAGCTGGTCGCGGATGTGGCCAAGGCCCTCGGCACCAGTACCAAGAAGGAGACGGTGAACACCGCCCTGCGCGAGGTGCTGGAGAACCGGCGGCGCGCCCTGGCGCTCACCCGCCTGCGGGCGGCGGCCGAAGGGGGCGCCTTCGATCTCGACCTCTTCGAGGACAAGGCAAATTACCGCCGGTGAACGCCGCGCAGTTTCTGATCGACACCAGCGCGCTCGCCCGCCTGCTGCGCGGCGACGCCGAGCAGTACGGATGGGACCGGGCCGTGGCTGCCGGACTCATCGCCACGTGCCCCATCACCGAGCTGGAGTTCTTCTGCAGCGCGCGCTCCGCCGCCGACCGCGCACAAGGCTTCGAGGACATGCGCCTGCTCTTCGGGTGGGTACCGGTCGACGACCGCGCCTATGACCGCGCCTGGCAGGTCCAAGAGCTGCTCACCCAGCGCGGACAGCGCCGCAGCGCCGGACCTGTCGACCTCGTGGTGGCCGCCACGGCGGAGTTGCAGGGGCTGACCCTCCTCCACCGTGACCGGGACTTCGAGTGCATCGCCGGCGTCACCGGCCAGGCACTCCAGTGGTACGGCCCAGAACCCGGCAAGTGTGCCAGGACCGAGCGCCGACCGCTCCGGGAAGCACGGCGGTCGGCCCCTGACAGGATGTGCTTCGCGGAAGAGATCGCCCGCCGGAGCGGTGCGGTGGTCCCGCTCAACCGCGATGACAGCGCTCTTCCGAAACCGCATGAACAGCAGTACTCCGTACCCTCAGCCCGTCTTCCGACGGCATCGCCGCCCTCAGTCACACCGTCGCCGAGCACCGTCGCCGAGCACCGTCTGCCCCAGCCGCGGCAAGAACGGTGCGCAACCGATCGCGCCACCCCGCTGTGACTGATCGTCATTGTTCCAGGTGCGAGTGAGGCACCGTCGGCCGTGGACCGTTCGGGGACGCCGGCAGGACGCTCCTCCACCTCGCGGCCTCGTTCGCAAGTTCGTTTCTCGGCAGCCGCTCCATGGAGAAGGCCCGGTAGGGCTTCCGCGGGTCCGGCAGGCCGGTGGCCCGCCGGACCCGCGAGGCCCACGCCGTCAGCTCTCGGGCATCAGGACGCTGTCGATGATGTAGACGGTGGCGTTCGCGGTCCTGACGTTGCCGCAGACCACCTTGGCGGAGTCGTTGACGGTGTACTCCTCGCCCGAGCCGGACGTCCTGAGCTTCGACTTCTCCAGGGTGTCGTACGAGCCGTCGTCCAGGTCGGCGGGGGCCAGCTTCTGCCCCACGACGTGGTAGGTCAGGATCTTGGTGAGCTGGGCCTTGTCGTTGAGGACCTTGTCCAGGTCGGCCTTCGGGATCTTGGCGAAAGCGTCGTTGGTCGGCGCGAACACGGTGATGTTCTCGGCGTTGTTGAGGGTGTCGACCAGGCCGGCCTTCTGCACGGCGGTGACCAGGGTGGACAGGGCCGGGTTGTTGGAGGCGGCGGTGGCGACCGGGTCCTGGGCCATGCCGTCGAAGGAGCCCGCGCCGTCCTGCGGCACGGAGGAGCAGGCGGGTCCGAACGGCCCGCTCATGGCGGAGTCGGCGGAGTCACCGCTGCCGGAGCCGGCCGCGGTGTCGCCGGACTCCGCGGCGGGGGCCGACGCCGTGTTGCCGGAGTCCGACGTGGCCGGGTCTGCGCCATTGTCGGAACACGCGCTGAGCGCGAGCGGGAGGACGGCCGCCGCGGCAGCGGTCAGGGCGATTCGGCGGATACGGGTCTGCATCATGTGTCTCCTGTTAGACAAGTGGACGAGCGCGGCGGTTGCCGCCTGAAGGGGGAAGGTGTTCTGAGGGGCGCGGGTCACTCGACGGTCACCGCGACGGAGTGCCACCCGTCGGCGCCGTCGGGGACGGTCCGCGTGCGTTTTTCGGTCTGTGTCCCGCCGGTGCGGTCCGTGGCGCGCACGGTGAGGAGGTGGCCGCCCTTGGTGGCCTGCCACGCGTAGGACCACTGGCGCCAGGTGTCGCGGCTGTCCTCGGCGGCGAGGGTCGCCTCCTGCCAGGGGCCGTCGTCGATCCGGATCTCGACCTTGTCGATACCGCGCTGCTGGGCCCAGGCGACGCCGGCCACCATGACGGTGCCCGCCTTCGGCCGGGCGAAGGGCTTGGGGGTGTCGATCCTGGACTGTGTCTTGACCGGTGCCTCGCGGGCCCAGTCGCGCTCGACCCAGTAGGCGTCGTAGGCGTCGAAGGTGGTCAGTTCGAGGCTCTCGATCCACTTGCAGGCGGAGACGTACCCGTACAGGCCGGGGACGACCATCCGGACGGGAAAGCCGTGGTCGAAGGGGAGGGGCTCGCCGTTCATGCCGACGGCGAGCAGGGCGTCGCGGCCGTCCATGACGTCCTCGACGGGAGTGCCGATGGTCATGCCGTCCACGGAGCGGGCGACGAGCTGGTCGGCAGGGCCGCCCCGGGAGGGCGGCACGACACCGCAGTCGGCCAGCAGGTCGGCCAGGCGTACGCCGATCCAGCGGGCGTTGCCCACGTAGGGGCCGCCGACCTCGTTGGAGACGCAGGTGAGCGTGATGTCCCGTTCGATCAGCTCCCGCCGCAGCAGGTCGGCGAAGGACAGGACGCGGGGGCCGCGCACGCCCGGGCCGTGGATGCGCAGCCGCCAGGCCGTGGCATCCACCTTGGGCACCACCAGCGCGGTGTCCACCCGGTAGAAGTCCTTGTTCGGGGTGAGGAACGGGCTGACGCCCGGGACGCGGGCCTGTGCACCTCTGGGTACGGCCGGGGCGGGTGAGTCCGCGGGCGGCAGATCCAGGTCGTCGCGCGAGGCGATCGCGTCCCGGCCGCCGGCACCGTTCAGGACCCGGCCGAGCGTGCCGGCTGCCGCCGAGGCCGCGGCGGCCGCGGTCGCCGCCCGCACGAATCCGCGCCGGTCCCAGCCCCGTCCCGGCCCCTCCGGCGACCCTGCCGACGCGCGGTGCGGCGCCGGCAGCCGCCCGGCGAGGAAGTACAGGAGTACGGACCCGGCGACCGCTCCCAGGACGGAGGGCAGGGCGTCGGTGACGCCCGGGGAGTCGGGTCGGCCGGTGGCCGCCACGGCGCCGACCGCGCCGAAGAGCAGGACCCCTGCGGCACCGGCCCGCCGGTGCCGCAGGGCGAGCACGCCGAGAGCCAGGGCGAACAGCGCCAGCACGACGAGGATGCCGAGCTGGAGGGCGAGCTTGTCGTTCGTGCCGAAGGTGCGGATCGCCCAGTCCTTCACCGCGCCCGGCGTACGGTCGACGGCCGCGCCGCCGACCGCGATCACCGGGCCGGCCTCGGGACGGACCGCCACCGCGGCCAGTTCGGCGACCGCGAGCGCCGCGCACCCGGCCGGCAGACCGCTCAGCGCGCCGAGGCCGAGCCGTGCCGCCCGCCCCGGCTTCCGCGTCTCCTGTCCTTTGTCCCTCACGTGGGTAATCCGGCCCCCGACGACCACCGGATTGGCCCGCGATCCCGCTACTTCGATATTTTTCGGGATCGGTCCGCGGCTTCGGGTCTCAGGCCGGCAGCGTCACCAGCGCCAGGGGCGCGGTGGTGGGGCGGGCCGAACCTCCCGCCGGTTCCACCGTGATGCCCACGGCCGAGGCGGAGTTCGGGGAACCGGTCAGCAGGACCGCCTGGGTGGTGCGGTGCGCGTCCATCAGGCCCGCCGGCCGCATGGTGCCGTCCACGTCGTACCAGAGCTGGTAGACCTTGCCGCGCGGCGGCGCGGACATGCCGGAGGCCACCAGGAGGGCCTTGTCGCGGGCGGCGGAGAGGACGAGTGAGGCGTCGGCCCCGCCGTCGAGCGGGACGCGCCGGGTGACGGCGTCGGGCGCGCCGAGTACGGCGATCAGCTCGTCCGTCGCCTGCCGTGCCCGCCGTGCCTCGGTCGCGGTGTCCTCGGCCCGGCGGTGCTCCCCCACGGTGACGCCGCCCAGCCCGACGGCCAGTGCGAGGCAGGCGGCCGCCACCAGCCGGGGCATCCTCCGCCGGAACGTCCCGGCCGGCCGGGGCGCGCGGGTGTGCGGTGAGACCTGCCGGACCGTCGCGGCCCGCCGCAGGACGTCCCGCTTCATGTCGGGGCGCGGGGTCACCGCGACGGCCGCCGCGAGCTTCGCGGTGGTGGCGGTGAACTCGGCCACCTCCTGGGCGCACGGCCGGCAGGCGCTCAAGTGCCGGGTGAAGCGGGCGCGTTCCTCGTCCGACAGGGCGTGCAGGGCGTAGGCGCCGGTGAGGGTGTGCAGGTCGGCGTCGGCGGTCATGCGCTCACTCCCAGGCAGTCACGCAACCGGATCAGCCCGTCGCGCAGACGGGTTTTCACCGTTCCCAGCGGAACGGACAACTGGGCGGCCACCTCGCGGTAGGTGAGCCCCCGGTAGTAGGCGAGCGTGACGGACTGGCGTTGCAGCTCCGTGAGCGCCCGCAGGCAGCGGCGTACCTGCTCACGTTCCAGCCGGTGCTCGACCTGCTCGGTCACCTCGTCGTACTCGGGCACCCGGTCCAGCAGCGCCGCCTTGTGGTCCCGGGCCGTCGCCGCCTCCACCGAACGGACCCGGTCGACGGCCCGCCGGTGGGCGAGGGTGAGCACCCAGTTCATGACGGTGCCGCGCTCGGGCCGGTACCGGGGTGCGGTGCGCCACACCTCCACCAGCACCTCCTGGGCGACCTCCTCCGACTGCGCCACATCGCGCAGCACCGCGCGGACCACGCCCAGCACGGGGGCCACGGCGGCGTCGTACAGGGACGCGAAGGCGTCGCCGTCCCCGCAGGCCACCGCCCGCATCAGGGACTGCAGGTCCGGTTGCCGCGCCGGGGCCCGGCCGATGAACACGGGTTCTTCCACCAATTCCGTCCTTGTCCGAGCGAGGCGGCCGGCGAACACGGTCGCGTGTGGCAAGCCGTACCACCGCACCGCGGAACCGCACCCGGCGCCACGCGAACGGCGGCGCCGGGGCACCTCTCGTCATGCATCACATAGGAAATCCGGTCCTGGGAGGCGGAAGGATTGCTCCTGACCGGCGATTTCTGCCGGCCGGGCCCTAGGGCCTGTTGCGAAAGTCCCGTCGTCCGCCCGAAGGGCGGGCCGGGCGGCGTCAGGTGCGTGCTCTCGCCGTGCCGGGCCCAGATCCTCGTACTGGATGTACTCGGGTCTGGGCCCGGTGCGGCGAGAGTGCGTGCATGGCGTCGCCCGGCAGGCGGGACTTTCGCAACAGGCCCTAGTCTCCTCGCTCATGACCGGACTCTCCTCGCACCTCCGTGCGACAGCCGAGGCCTACGACGCCGTCGCCGTCCTCTACGCGGACCTGTTCCGTGACGTGCTCGACACCCTTCCCCTGGACCGCGCGGTCCTCGCCGCCTTCGCCGAGCTGGTGCGGGGCTCCGGTGCCGGTGCCGATGCCGATGCCGATGCCGATGCCGGTCCCGTCGCCGAGCTGGGGTGCGGTCCCGGGCCGGTGACGGCGCACCTGCGGGACCTGGGGCTGGACGTCTTCGGCGTCGACCTGTCGCCGGTGATGGTCGGACTCGCCCGCGAGGCCTACCCGGACCTGCGGTTCGCGGTCGGCGACATGGGCGCCCTGGACCTGGAGGACGGTGCGCTGCGGGGCGTCGTGTCCTGGTACTCGCTCATTCATGTGCCACCCCGGGAAGTGCCCGGGTACCTCGCGGAGTTCGGGCGGGTGCTCGCGCCCGGCGGCCACCTCCTGCTCGGGTTCTTCGAGGCGGAGGGCGAGCCGGTGACGGCGTTCGACCACAAGGTGACGACCGCCTACCGGTGGCCGATCGACGAGCTGGCGGGGCAGGCCCGCGAGGCCGGGTTCGTCGAGGTCGGCCGGATGCTGCGTGAGCCGGGCCCGCAGGAACGGTTCCGCCAGGGGCGGCTGGTGATGCGCAGGGAGGAGTGACTGCCCGGGGCGAAGTGGCGCAGGTCACGGGAAGCCGGTCGGCGGTGTCGGACAGCTCATGAAGGTGAGCACTCATATGCGAACCCGGGTCCGGGCCGGGGAATCGAGCGCGTTCGCGGAGCTTTTCGACAGTTGCGCACGCGCGGTCTACAACCATGCCTTCCGGCTGACCGCCGACTGGTCGACGGCCGAGGACGTCATGGCCGCGACGTTCCTGGAGGCGTGGCGGCTGCGCGACCGGGTCGACCCCGAGGGCGGTTCTCTGCGGCCCTGGCTCCTGGGCATCGCCACCAACACCGCGCGCAACCAGTACCGGAGCAACCGGCGGTACCGGGCCGCGGCCACGGCCGCCGCGGCGGCCGAGCTGTCGGTGCCCGACCATGCCGAGGAGGTGGCCGACCGGGTCGACGACCGGCGGCGGCTGGCCACGGCCCTCACCGCGCTCGCCTCGCTGCGCAGGCCGGAGCGCGAGGTCGTGGCGCTCTGCCTGGGAGAGGGCCTGGACTACGCGGCCGCGGCGGAGGCCCTCGGCATCCCGGAGGGCACCGTCGCGTCCCGCCTCTCCCGGGCCCGCAGGAAGCTGCGGGCGCTCGCCGCCGAGGAGGAACCGGCCCGCCCGGCAGCGCCGGAGGCACCGTTCGGGAAAGTGGGCGGAGAACGGGAAGGCGGCCGTCCGCGCCGACAGAGAAGAGGTGATCACACCCACGTGATCCGGCCCGCGCAGGGAGGAAACCGATGAACGCGAACACGTCCCGGCAGAGTCCGGCCGCCGCGCGGGAGGACGGCGCACAGCTGCTGTCCCGGACGGCGCGCGACCTGCCGGCGGGCCGCCACGAGTTCCACAAGGAGCGTCTGATGGCCCGTATCCATGACATGCAGCAGGTCCAGGACGTGCGGCAGGGAGAACGCACGGCGGCCCCGGCCCCGCGCACGGCGCGGCGGCTGCGACTGCCGCGTCCGGCGGTCGCCCTGCCCGCCATCGCCGCCGCCCTGGCCACGGCGGTCGTCGTCGGCGTGGTGCTGGCCGGCGGTGGTGGCGGGGCCGGGGACGGCGGCGTCGCCACCGGGCCGGTCCTGACCACCCGGGTCGGGACCGCGACCACCGAGGGGGTGCCGCGGCTGCTCGACGAGATCTCGCTGGCGGCCGCCGAGGCGCCGCACCCGGCCGTCGGGCCCGGCCAGTACCTCTACGTCGAGTCCATGACGGCCGACACCTTCCTGCGGACCGTCGACGACGAGACCACGGTGGCCGGCCACGCACTGCACCGCCGCCAGGTCTGGATGTCACCCGACGGCACCGAGGGCTGGCTGATCGACCCCGCCGTCAACGACAGCCCCGAGGGGGAGACCCTGAGCCTGCCGGACGAGCAGGGCAACACCCCGGTCGCCGGGCTCAACAACCCCTCGTACGACTACCTGGCGCAGCTGACCACCGACCCCGACAAACTGCTCGCCCTCATCTACGAGGAGACCGAGGGCCAGGGCAACTCCCCCGACCAGCAGGCGTTCAGCACCATCGGCGACCTGCTCGGCGAGAGCTACCCGCCGGCGGGGCTGTACTCGGCCCTGTTCCGGACCGCCGCGAAGATTCCCGGTGTCGTCGTCGTACCGGACGCGGAGGACGCGGCGGGGCGGCGCGGGGTGGCGGTGGCCCGGCTGGACGAGGCCAGCGGGCAACGCGAGGAATGGATCTTCGACGAGAAGACGCATGTCTTCCTGGGTTCGCGCATCGTGCAGGTGCGGAAGAACAGCGGGGTGGACGGCCTGATCGAGCCCGGTACGGTGACCTTCACCAGTGCCGTCATGAAGCGGGCCGTCGTCGACGGCATCAAGCAGACCCCGCCGTCGCCGTCACAGACCGGCTGAGAGCCTGTGGCACGTCCCGGCCGGGCCGGGTGCACAACGAGGCGGAGGCCCGGTGGAATCGTCCACCGGGCCTCCGCCCCACTTCGGGTCAGGCGCTGCCCGCGGCCTTGCGGCGGCGTACGGCATTCTCCCGTGACCCATGTCACCTCGGGCAGCGGTGACCGCCGTCGCCGTCTCAGCCCAGCCAGCGGGACAGCCCCAGCCGCGTCCACCCCAGGGCGGCGGCGAACGACAGCACCACCGTGGCCAGCGTCAGCACGACGAGCGTGCCCGCGGCGGCCGGCCCGCCCGCGTCCGCCGACACCACGTGCGGGGCGAGGACCTCCAGGAACAGCAGGTGCACCAGATAGGCACCGAAGGAGACCCCGGCGAGCCTGCCCAGCAGCGGACGGAACCGCTCGGGCACCCGGACGCGGTTGAGGGCCATCAGCAGGGTTCCCGCCAGCAGGGCCACCACGACCGCCGCGTACGGGCTCGGGTAGCTCACCTGGTACTCGTACACGGCCACCGCGCCCCACGCGCACAGCCCGCCGGCCAGCCACAGCAGCCGGCGCCGCCGGCCGGCGACCGCGGAGCGCGGCAGCGACAGCAGGACGGCTCCGGCGATCGCGTACGCGACCTGGTAGGCGCTGAACCGCCAGGCGAACGGGGGGAGGGAGAGGTCGAGTTGCTCGGCGAGGTCCCCCAGGAGGGACGGTGCGAGGGCCAGTCCCAGGAGGAGCGCGCCGGCGCCCCAGGGCCGCTTGCCGTCCCGCACCAGGAGGATCACCGACAGCAGCAGGATCACCGGTACGTAGGCGTACAGGTACCAGAGGTGGAAGGCGGGCATCACACGGCCGAACAGCGACTCCCACGCGAGCTGCCCCGTGCGGCCGGCGTCCGCGCCCTGCACCAGGTCCCACAGGAGGTAGACGGCCGTCCACACGGCCATCGGCATCACGATGCGCGTCAGCCGCCTGCGGACCTGCCCGCCGTCCCGGGGCGGCGCCCCGGAGAGCACGACCCAGCCGGCGATCGCGAAGAACAGCGGCACGGCGCACCGGCTCAGCGCGTCCCCGACGATCCCGGCCCAGTAGACGGGCGCACCGCCCGAGGGGTCCCGGCCCACGGCCGTCAGGAGCCGGCCCGCGGCGTGGCACAGGACGACACCGAACGCGGCCAGTACGCGGATGAGGTCGATGTCGTACCGGTACTCGCCCCGCGCACGCGGGGCCGGCGGCTCCGCGGCGGAGGCCGGTCTCCCCGCGGCTGTGGAGACCGGTCTCCCTGCGGCGGCGGGGGCAGGGGTGCCTACGGACTGGGTGGCGGTGAGCGGCTCGGCGGCGATGGGTGGTCACTCCCGGGGTGGTCGCGCGGGCCCGCCGGTGACCGGCCGGGCCCGGGGATCGAGGGCCTGTGTCGCACGCACCCGCAGCCGCGGCGCCGCGCGGCGCACGTCGCTGCAGGCTAAGCGAACACGTGCGAAGCGGAAACCCACTCGGGGCAAACGCCGACCGGGTGTGCGTGCCTCCCCCTGCAACCCCTCCTCGTGACGCGCGCCGCTCCGCGTCACGTGGAGCGGGAGGAGGGAGCGGCAAGACGGGTCACGAGGAGCCGGCGGGCTTCCCGTCCTCCTCGAAGCTCGCGAAGTACGCCGCCGCCATGTCCTCGTCACCGTGGCCCTGCGCCGCGGCCCGGGCCAGGCGCTCCGCGCTCGCCTCCGCGAGGTCGAGGCGGATCCCGTGGGCGCGGCCGGCCTCGACGATCAGACGGGCGTCCTTCTCGGCGGTGCGCACCGCGAAGCTGGGCGGGGACAGGCGGTCCTCGAGGACGAGGCCGGCCTTGGCGCGCAGGTAGCCCATGTCGAGCGGGCCGCCCGCGATGGCGGCGAAGAAGTCCTGCGGGTCCACGCCGAGGGCCTGCGCCAGGGCCAGGACCTCGCCGGTGGCGCTGGTGGCCGCGAGGACCCAGCTGTTGGCGACGAGCTTGAGCCGGGTGGCGGCGGCACCGGCGCCGTCCCGGCCGGTCCACACCGTGCGCGAACCGACCGCGTCGAGGACCGGTGTCACCTGCGGACGGGGCTCGACCGGGCCCGCGGCGAGGACCAGCAGCTCGCCGGCCTCGGCGGGCTGCCGGGTGCCCAGCACGGGCGCGTCGTAGAAGGCCAGTCCGTGCTCGCGGGCGAGGCCGGCCAGTTCGGCGACCGCCTCGAGGCTCGCGGTCGTGGACTGCACCCACGCCGTACCGGGGCCGAGGGCGGGCGCGGCCTCCCGCATCACCTCCAGCACGGCCGCCCCGTCGTACAGCATGGTGAGGATCACATCGGCGCCGCGCACGGCCTCCTCGGGCGTGGCGGCGACCCGGACGCCCTCGGCGGCCAGGGGTTCGGCCCGGTCGCGGGTGCGGTTCCAGGCGCGGACGGCGTGTCCGGCCCGGGCGAGGTTGCGGGCCATCGCGGCACCCATGATCCCGGTGCCCAGGACGCTCACGGTCAGTTGCTCGGTCATGACGTCGGCTCTCTGGTCGGCTGTGCGGTCTGTACGGACGGTCTGTACGGACGGTCTGTACGAGCGGTCTGTACAGGCGGTCTGTACGCGCGGTCACGGAAAAGCCTGCCCTGTCCGCGCCGTACCTGGCGGCTCGGGACCGCCGACGGTCCGGCGTGCCGTACCCGGCGCCCCGCGGCCCGGCGCGCGGGATTCCGCTTGCTTAAGTCAATCAATCCAACCTACATTCAGTCTGCCGCGCCGCGGGCACCCGCCACGGCGCCCGGCACCCACCACCCGCCGACCGGCATCCCCCGTCGACGTCCTACGAAAGGCCCGGCTCATGCCCCCTCCCGTTCCCCGTACCGCCCCCGCCCCCGACGGCGGGCCCGCGGCGCCGCGGGCGAACACCGTCGTCGCGGTGCTGGCCTTCGGCGGCATCGTGGTCTCGCTGATGCAGACCCTGGTGATACCGATCGTTCCGGAGCTGCCGACGCTGCTGGACGCACCGGCTTCGGACACCGCCTGGGCCGTCACCGCCACCCTGCTCGCCGCCGCCGTCGCCACACCGATGACGGGCCGCCTCGGAGACATGTACGGCAAGCGCCGCATGCTCCTGGTCAGCCTGGTCATGCTGGTGGCGGGCTCGGTCACGGCCGCGCTCAGCGACAGCCTGACCCCGATGATCGTCGGGCGTGTCCTGCAGGGCCTCGCCTCCGGTGTCATCCCGCTCGGCATCAGCATCATGCGTGACGAACTGCCCGCCGAACGGCTCGGCTCCGCGACCGCGCTGATGAGCGCCTCGCTCGGGGTCGGCGGCGCCCTCGGTCTGCCCGCCGCCGCGCTGATCGCCGACAACTTCGACTGGCACATGCTGTTCTGGGCCTCCGCGGGCCTCGGCGCCGTCGCCCTCGTCCTCGTGCCCCTGTTCGTACCGGAGTCCCGGGTGCGCTCCGGCGGGCGCTTCGACTTCCTCGGCGGCCTCGGGCTGTCGGCCGCGCTGGTGTGTCTGCTGCTGGCCGTCTCGAAGGGCGCCGACTGGGGCTGGACCAGCGGCACGACGCTCGGCCTGTTCGCCGCGGCCGTCGTCGTCCTGCTGGTGTGGGGCCGGTGGGAGCTGCGCGTGGCGGAGCCCCTGGTGGACCTGCGGGCCACGGCGCGCCGTCAGGTGCTGGTCACCAACCTGGCCTCGATCGCCGTCGGCTTCTCGATGTTCGCGATGTCCCTCGTCATCCCGCAGCTCCTGCAGTTGCCCGAGGCGACCGGTTACGGTCTGGGGCAGTCGCTGCTGGCGGCCGGTCTGGTCATGGCCCCGTCCGGCCTGGTCATGATGGCCACCGCCCCGGTCTCCGCCGCCGTCACCAAGGCCAGGGGCCCCAAGGTGACCCTGATGATCGGCGCCCTGATCGTGGCGGCCGGGTACGGGCTGAACATCCTGCTGATGGCGGAGGTCTGGCACTTCGTCCTGGTCTCCTGTGTCATCGGCGCCGGCATCGGCTTCACGTACGGCTCGATGCCCGCGCTCATCATGGGGGCCGTGCCCGCGTCCGAGACGGCCGCCGCGAACAGCTTCAACACGCTGATGCGGTCCATCGGCACCTCGACCGCGAGCGCGGTCGCCGGCGTGATCCTCGCCCAGATGACCACGTCCTTCGGCGCCGTGGCGCTGCCCTCGCAGAACGGCTTCCGCACGGTGCTGGCGATCGGCGCCGGCGCCGCCCTCCTCGCGTTCGCCGTCGCCGCGTTCATCCCGCGCCCGCGGGTGGGCGCCGCCGGGACGGTGGGTTCGGAGGCGGTGGTGGAGGCGGCCGCCTCCACCTCCGCCCGGTGACCTGACATCTGCGGACGCCCGGTACGCCGTACGTCGGCTGCTGGTCCGTCGTGGCTGGTCGCGCAGTTCCCCGCGCCCCTGGAAGGGGGCGCGGGGTGGCCTCCCTACGGCCCGTACCGCGGCTTCGGGTGCCGCCAGAAGTCGCGCAGCATCCACTTGTCGAACTCGGTGATGCTCGTCGCGCTGCCCGCCTTCATCAGGAAGCAGCACCGGCCGGTGGGCGACCAGTCGTAGAAGTCGTCCAGGCCGAAGGTGTGGCCGACCTCGCGCACTGGGGCGCGCCGCCGCTGTCGAGGACGTCGGCGTGGATGTCGACGGAGCCGTCGGTCCACCGGAGGGTCGAGCGGTTCTTGACCGCCCAGCCGACGACGTTGACCTGCACGTGCGTGTAGGGCCAGGCGTTGTGGCCCACGCCGTTGTCCCCCATGGCGGACATCCACTTCCCGAACTGCTTCTTCGGCGAGGCGTGGACGCGGTCGCGCAGCGCGGTGCTCACCGGGGCGTCGGACTCCCCGGACCAGGCCGGACGGCGGGTTCCACTGGTCGGCGGCGACTTCCGCGCGCGGGGTGACGGCGGCGGCCAGGTCGCCCTTCCGGGCCGCTCACCCTCCCCCTTTCGGGCGATCGTGACGCGTGGTTCCGGTCCCGCCGTCCCGCGCACCCCGCCCCGGTCGCCCGGCGCCCGACACGGAGACCCGTCCGGTGGATAGGCGTGCACCGTTTGCCGTTTTCCTTAATCTTTGACGCGTCAAGTGGCGGTTTAGTGCGTTAACTGGCTTCTTGTCGACCTACGAACGATGAGGGAAGTTGATGGCTGCACAAACGGAGCCGGTCACGCTGGTGCCGGTCGAGGGACCCCGCGGCAGGGGCCGCGTCGTGGTCGACTGGCTGACGACGACGGACCACAAGAAGATCGGCAACCTGTACCTGGCCACCTCGTTCGTCTTCTTCCTGTTCGGCGGCGCGCTGGCGCTGCTGATCCGGGCGGAGCTGGCCCGGCCCGGGCTGCAGATCCTCTCCAACGAGCAGTACAACCAGTCGTTCACCATGCACGGCACGGTGATGCTGCTGCTGTTCGCCACCCCGAGCTTCGCCGGCTTCGCCAACGCGATCATGCCGCTGCAGATCGGCGCCCCGGACGTCGCCTTCCCCCGGCTGAACATGTTCGCGTACTGGCTGTTCCTGTTCGGCAGCCTGATCGTGCTGATCAGCTACCTCACCCCCCAGGGCGCCGCCGACTTCGGCTGGACCGCCTACCCCCCGCTCAGCCACGGGGAGCACACCCCTTACGTCGGCGGTGATCTGTGGATCATGGGCCTTGGCATGTCCGGATTCGGCACCATCCTCGGCGGCGTCAACTTCATCACCACGATCATCTGTATGCGCGCCCCCGGCATGACCATGTTCCGCCTGCCGATCTTCACCTGGAACGTGCTGCTGACCTCGGTGCTCGTACTGCTGGCCTTCCCGGTGCTGGCCGCGGCCCTGTTCGCGCTGGAGGTGGACCGCAAGTTCGGCGCCCACATCTTCGCCCCGGAGAACGGCGGCCCGCTGCTGTGGCAGCACCTGTTCTGGTTCTTCGGCCATCCGGAGGTCTACATCCTGGCGCTGCCGTTCTTCGGCATCGTCAGCGAGGTCATCCCGGTCTTCGCCCGCAAGCCGATCTTCGGCTACATGGGCCTGGTGGGCGCCACCATCGCCATCACCGGGCTCTCCGCGACCGTGTGGGCCCACCACATGTTCGCCACCGGCGGGGTGCTGCTGCCGTTCTTCTCCTTCATGTCCTTCCTGATCGCGGTGCCCACCGGGGTGAAGTTCTTCAACTGGATCGGCACCATGTGGAAGGGCGCCCTGTCCTTCGAGACCCCGATGCTGTGGGCCTGGGGCTTCCTGATCACCTTCCTCTTCGGTGGCCTGACCGGCGTCATCCTGGCCTCGCCGCCGATGGACTGGCACGTCACGGACACCTACTTCGTCGTGGCGCACTTCCACTACGTGGTCTTCGGCACGGTGGTCTTCGCGATGTTCGCCGGCTTCCACTTCTGGTGGCCGAAGCTGACCGGCACGATGCTCGACGAACGCCTGGGGAAGATCCACTTCTGGACGCTGTTCGTCGGCTTCCACACCACCTTCCTGGTGCAGCACTGGCTCGGCGCCGAGGGCATGCCGCGGCGGTACGCGGACTACCTGGCCGCCGACGGGTTCACCGCGCTCAACACCGTCTCCACCATCGGCTCCTTCCTGCTCGGCGCGTCCACACTGCCGTTCCTCTACAACGTGTGGAAGACCGCCAAGTACGGCAGGAAGATCGAGGTCGACGACCCCTGGGGCTACGGACGGTCCCTTGAATGGGCCACCCTCTGCCCCCCGCCGCGCCACAACTTCTGCGTCGTGCCGCGCATCCGCTCGGAGTCGCCCGCCTTCGACCTGCACTGGCCGGCCGTGGCGCAGATGGACATGGCGGAGAACGTCGACCGGCACGACGGAACCGGTGTCGACTTCACCGGACACCGGAGAAACGAGTCATGACCGGTCACCGGCCCGTACCGCCCCACGGCGACCGGTCCGGCGAACCGCCCGGGGGCGAGCCCCTGACCGTATCGGGGGGCGAGCCCCTGACCGTACGCGACCGGTACGGTCCCTCGCCCGCCGACCAGGCCACCGTGCTCGTCAACGAGGTCGAGGGCCACCTCCTCGCCCGGGCCGAACTGGACCGGGCACGGCGCGAGGCCCAGGCCCTGTGCGCCCGGCTGCCGTGGCTGACCGGCGCGCAGGCCGAGGACGTCACCCGGCACTACACCGAACAGCGCCTCGACCTCACCCGCGAGCTGCTGCGCGCCACGATCGCGCGGGCGCGGGAGCTGCGCGGCGAGTACGAGGCCCGCTACGCCACCCTGCGGCGCGGCCTGCTGAGACGCCACGCGGCCTGCGCGTCTGCCGTGCTCGTCTGCGCGGTCGCGGTGGGAGCGGCGCTGTCCACGCTGCCCCGTTGAGACGGGGGCGTCAGGGAGAAGCGGCCGGAACAGCACTGTCGATCCGGCTGAGCGGGGGGACCCGGCCGGGTACGTCCACGGCACTCCACACGGCACCCAGGAGGAAGTCCCATGACGTTCAACCCCCTGCAACAGCGGGGCATCCCGCTCGACCGGCAGCTGCGCAACTGGCGCGAGCTCGACGTCGATCCCATCGATCCGGACCACTGTGACCCCTACACCCGGTGCCGCATCATCACGATGAACGGCATCGAGGTGGAGGCGATCCTGTTCAGCCACCAGCTGGCCAGGCACACCCTCGACCCCGAGATCAAGCGGCAGCTCGCGCGGACCCGGTACATCGAGGCCCAGCAGCAGAAGGTGGTCAACTGGCTGCTGCCGGGCACCTCGTCGGTGCTGGAGACGACGATCGCCTACGAGCAGGTCGCCGTCGACCTGACCGCCTGGGTGGCCCGGATGGAGCCGGACCCGTACCTGAAGCAGGCGTACCAGTTCGGCGTGCTGGAGGACTTCGACCACCTCTACCGGTACGCGAACCTGTACGAGATGATCGAGCACCGCAAGGCCGAGTCGATCGTCGACCAGCTCACCGAGGTCATGCCGGGCCGGCCCACGAAGTTCCACCACCGCGACCCGGTCGACAACGTGCGTGACCCCTACGACCGGACGCGCGTCGACCCGCTCTCCAAGCTGCACGCGCTGACGATCATGTCCAGCGAGCAGCAGACCATGAACTTCTACATGAACACCGGCCCCACGTACATGGAGCCGATCGCCCGCCAGCTGTACCAGGAGATCGGGCTCATCGAGGAGGAGCACGTCACCCACTACGAGTCGCTCGTCGACCAGGGGGAGTCGTGGTGGGAGCAGCTCGTCAACCACGAGTACAACGAGTGCTACCTGTACCACTCCTTCATGGAGCAGGAGTCCGACCCCAAGGTGAAGGCCATCTGGGAGCTGCACCTCAACATGGAGCTGGAGCACCTGCACACCGCCTGCGAGCTGCTGCGCGCCAACGAAGGCCGCGACCCGGAGGAGATCGTCGCCCCGCAGCTGCCCAACGTGCTCACCTTCGAGCCGAACAAGGCCTATCTGCGCGAGCTCCTCGACACCCAGATCGATCTCACCACCCTGGGCGCCGGTTACGTACGCGAGGCGCACGAGCGCTTCGAGCAGATGCAGGCCGCGATCCACGGCGGCGAGGAGCCGCCCAGCGAGCGCGTCATGGCCCAGCACCAGGAGATGTTCGGCCGTGAGTACCGCCTGGTGACCGAGGGCGAGCACCCCGACCCCGCCCTGCGCGAGAAGTGAGGGAGGCACCGTGAGCGACATCCGCACCCCGCAGGCCGGTGACGACCGGGCACCGGACGACGACGTGGTGGACCTGCTGATGCGGCAGCACGGCGACATCCGCAACCTCTTCGACGAGGTCGAGCAGTCCACCGGCGAGACCCGCAAGGAGGCCTTCCACCGCCTGGTACGGCTACTGGCCGTGCACGAGACGGCGGAGGAGGAGGTCGTGCACCCCTTCGCCCGGCGCGCCTTCCCCGGCGGCGAGGGGATCGTCGAGGACCGGCTGGCCGAGGAGCGCGCGGCCAAGGAGACCCTGGCCGCGATGGACGCCATGGACACCGAGGACCCGGAGTTCCTGCCCCGGCTGCTGACCCTGCGCACGGACGTCCAGTCCCACGCCCGGGCGGAGGAGCGCTACGAGTTCACCCATCTGCGCCGCAGCGCCGACGCCGCCCGGCTCGCCACCATGGCGAAGGGTTTGAAGGCGGCCGAGGCCATGGCGCCCACCCGCCCGCACCCGGGGGTCGAGTCCGCGGCCGCCAACGTCGCCCTCGGGCCGGTCGCCGCGTTGATGGACCGGACGAAGGACGCGGTGCGCAGGGCCATGGAGCACTGACCCGGGACGTACGAGCGGCACGGCCGGCGGCGTCCCGCGGTCGTGCCGCTCAGGAGGAGGGCGACGGCGTCCCCGGGGCGGTGCCCCGGGAGGCGCCCAGGTCGCGGACCGTGCCGCCCACCTTCTTCCGCAGTCCTTCCAGCAGCTCCGGCTTCGCGGTGATGGCCCAGCGCGGTCCCACGAGATACCTGCCCCCGTAGACGGACGCGGTGTCGAGCCAGGTGAGCTTGTACTCCTCCGCGGGGAAGGTCGTGATCAGGTAGTCACCCTCCGCGGTCCGGCACACACCCTCGCGCAGTTCGTCCGCCTCGACGCGGATCTCCGCCTCGCACCCGGTCAGCGAGGCGATGACCTCGATCCGCGCGGGGGCCACCACGGTGACGTCCGACGCCTCCCGGGCACCACCGGACTCCGGGGGCGGACCGCCACACCCCGTGGCCGCCGGCAGGAACGCCAGGCAGGCGGCGGCCAGGACCCCGCGCTTCAGTCGCTGCTCGTTCGGCACCGTGCCACTCCGTCTCCGTGTTCCTCGCGCCCTCCCGCAGGGAGTACGTACCGGAGCGGCCGATCACTCACCTACAGCTGATCGCCCCAGCCGCCCTGGAGCATGGTCTGGAACGCCCACCTCCCGTCCCGCCGGACGAGCACGTCGGCGTACCGGAGCCGCTGGGAGTGGCCGTCGGCCGTCGTCGTCGTCGAGTCGGTGAAGACCACGGCCATGGCGGGCGACAGGAAGACGGGCGTACGGGTGGACTCGAAGGTGATGTCCTCGCCGTTCCCCTCCTTCGCCTCCTCGTCCCCGCCCTGCATGACCCGCGTCATCACCTCGACGAACCGCGCCCGGTCCCACTGGGCGGCGCGGCCGTCGCCCGCCGCGTCGTCGCTGACCAGGTTGAGCGGGAACACCGCCAGGTCGGCCATGCGCTCGACGTCCCGCCGCGCGCTGTGCGCGTCGTACTCCGCGAACCAGGCGTCCAGGCTCGCGCGGTCCTCCTCGGTCGGGGCGTGGCCCGTCTCGGGCAGCTGCATCACGGTCATGGTGGTCTCCTGTCGGTCCGGTCCTCGTGGCATGCCCTCCTGTCGGACTAGTCAAACTTGAACAGCAGTCCCGCTCGGACTGGCGGGCGCGCCGTTTCGTAATGGGAACCATTTCCATGTAGCGTGAGCGGCGCCCCAACTCACCAGTCGAAGCAGGTGGTTCAGCCATGCGCGTGGCCTTCGTCGGCAAGGGCGGCAGCGGCAAGACGACCCTGTCCGCGCTCTTCTCCCGTCATCTGGCGGCCTCGGGCGCGCCCGTCGTCGCGATCGACGGCGACATCAACCAGCACCTCGCGTACGCCCTCGGGCTCGACGAGGACGACGCGCTCGCCGCGCCGCCGCTGAGCGCGCGCACCGGCGAGATCAAGGACTACCTGCGCGGTACGAATCCGCGGATCGCCTCGCGGGACGCCATGGTCAAGACGACGCCGGCGGGGAGCGGGTCACGGCTGCTGCGGCTGCTCGGCGACGACGAGATCCACTCCCGGCACGTCCGGCGAGTCGGCGGGGTGCCGTTGATGGTGACCGGCGCCTTCGACGAGAGCGACCTCGGGGTGGCGTGCTACCACTCCAAGCTCGGCGCGGTGGAGCTGTATCTGAACCACCTGGTGGACGGGGCCGGCGAGTACGTCGTCGTCGACATGACGGCCGGCGCCGACGCGTTCGCCTCCGGTCTGTTCACCCGCTTCGACATGACCTTCCTCGTCGTCGAGCCGACCTTGAAGAGCGTCTCCGTCCACCGCCAGTACCGGGAGCACGCCGCCGGGTTCGGCGTCCCGGTCGCGGTCGTCGGCAACAAGATCACCGGCGAGGACGACCTGCTCTTCCTCAAGCACCACGTCGGCGACGACCTGCTGGCGTACTGCGCGCAGTCCCCCTTCGTCCGCGCCCGGGAGCAGGGCCGTGCCACGGGTGACCTGGAACCTCAGAACGCCCTGGCGCTGCGGCAGTTGCGCACGGCCGTCGACGCGCGCGCCAAGGACTGGGACACCTTCCAGCGGCACGCCGTCGCCTTCCACCTGCGCAACGCCTCCGCCTGGGCGAACGAGGCCACCGGGCAGGACCTCGCCGCCCAGGTCGACCCCGCCTTCCGGCACGGCCCCGCGGCGCTCGCCGCCGCCGGGTCCCGCACGGCCGCCGGCTGAGCCGGCCCTCGACCCCGGCCGGTGTCCCGCACGGCATGCACGGCACCGGCCGGTCCGCTCCTGAGAACACGCCCGATGACCCGACAGAACAGGAAGCACCGCTCATGTCGCTCGACGTCTCCCCGCAGTTGCTCGCCGAGGCCGAGAAGGGCGAGGTGCGGGAGCAGGATTTCGTGGACACGGTCCGTACGTCCCTGCCCTACGCCTACGACCTGATCGCCTCGCTGGCGGGTGAACTGCGGTACGGCACCGCCCCGTTCGCCGACAACCGGACCCCGCCGCCGTCCGAGAAGGAGCGCGGCCAGCTGCTGCGGGCCCTCTCCAGCGACGCGATCAGGGGCAGCCTGGAGCGCCACTTCGGTGTCGCCCTCGCCTTCCAGAACTGCCACCGGGTCGCCGTCTTCCCGCCCGAGGCACGCGGCGGTGAGACGTACACCCGCTTCACCTCGGTGCGCTCGCAGCTCCTCAACCAGTCACCGGAGTTCCGCGACTGCTGATTCCGTTCTGCTGCTGATCCCCCACGGCACGCCTCTTCATCGAATCGTGCATCGTCTCGGTCACAAAACGACCGGTCGGTGATCACCCCCGGTGAATAATGGGTCCGGAAGGCGTCTCGGAGCAGAGGGGGTCGCCGTGGGGACCGACAGGGGCAGTGGGGGCGGCGAGGCCGCCCGGCAGCGGTTCGACGTGGCCGACGCCGCGCCGCTGCTGCTCGACGCGCGCGGAACGGTGACGAGCTGGACCCGGGACGCCGAGCGCATCCTCGGCCACCCGGCCGCGGAGGTGCTCGGCAGGAACTTCGGCACGCTCCTGGTACCCGAGGACGCCGGCCGGATCGCCCCGCTCGCCGGGGACCACCGCGGCCGGGGCGGCTGGACCGGCGTGCTCCACGCCCGCCACCGCGGGGGCTGGCGGGTGCGGCTGATGGTCCGGGCCGTGCCCCTGTGGGGCGCCTGGCCCGCGGAGGCGGACCGGGGACCGCGTCCCGACCGGGAGCGGAGACCGGCGCCGGCCGGCGGGGCCGCCCAGTGGGTCGTCCTGCTGTCCGACATGGGTGACGCGCCCGGCTGGGACATGAGCCGCGACGTGCTGGAGAGCATGGTCGTACGGTCGCCCGTCGGCATGGCGATCCTCGACACCGAGCTGCGGTTCGTGTGGTCGAACGCCGCGCTGGAGAAGTTCGGCGGGGGCCCCGCGCACGAGCGGATCGGCCGCCGGCTCGCCGAGGTGCAGCCCGGACTGGACACCGAGCGGCTCGAGGAGCGGATGCGCCACGTCCTCAAGACCGGCGAGCCCGTCGTCGACCTCGAGCACGTCGGCCGGGTGCGGTCGGCGCCGCACCGCGAGACGGCCCACACGCAGTCCTTCACCCGGCTCGACGACGACGAGGGCAACCCCCTCGGCGTGTACTACACGGTCACCGACGTCTCCGAGCGCCACCGCGCCCGGATGCGGATCGCCCTCCTGGACCGGGCCGGCGAACAGATCGGCCGTACCCTCGACGTCGCCCGCACCGCCCAGGAACTGGCCGACGTGGCCGTGTCCGGACTCGCCGACTACGTCGCCGTCGACCTGCTCGACTCCGTGCTGTCGGGCGCCGAGCCCGGACCGGTCCGGGGCGCGGACGCGGTGCCGCTGCGGCGCGCCGGGCAGCGGTCGGTGCACGAGGGCGCGCCCGAGGCCGTCGTCGAGGCCGGCGCCCTGGCCACCTACCTGCCGGGTACGCCTCCCGTGCGCACCCTGGCCGAAGGGGTGCCGTGGTGCCGGTTCCGGCTCGACCCCTCGGCCACGGAGTGGTCGGACACCCGGCCCGGCGGCCGGCGCGCCACCTTCCTCCAGCTCGGCCTGCACAGCGTGCTGATCGTGCCGGTCCGGGCGCGCGGCATCACGCTCGGCATCACCACGTTCTTCCGCGGCGAGAACCGTCCCGAGCCCTTCGACGAGGACGACCTGAGCCTCGCCGAGGAGCTCGTGGCCCGCGCCGCCGTCTGCGTCGACAACGCCCGCCGCTACACCCGCGAACGCAACGCGGCCCTCGTCCTGCAACGCAGCCTCCTGCCGCGCCGGCTGCCCGAGCAGGGCGCCGCGGACGTCGCCGCCTGCTACCGCCCCGCCGACGAACTGACCGGTCTCGGCGGCGACTGGTACGACGTCATACCGCTCCCCGGCGCCCGCGTCGCCCTCGTCGTCGGCGAGGTCGCGGGCCACGGCATCGACGGCGCCGCCGCGATGGGCCGGCTGCGCACCGCCGTACGCACCCTCGCCGACCTCGACCTGCCACCGGAGGAGATCCTCGCCCACCTGGACGACCTGGTCGCCCAGTCCGCCCGGCAGGAGGGCGCGGAACCCTTCCAGGGCGACCTGACGGTCGGGGCGCGCTGTCTGTACGTGGTCCACGACCCGATATCGGGCGCGTGCGTGATGGCCGCCGCCGGGCACCCGCCCCCCGCGCTGGTCGACCCGGAGGGCACGGTCCGCTTCGCGGACGAGCTGCCCGTCGGGCCGCCGCTCGGGGTGGACGGCCCGCCCTTCGCGTCCCTGACCCTGCACCTGCCGCCCGGTACGGTGCTCGCCCTGCACACCGACGGCCTGCTGGCCGGAGCCTCCCCGGCGCTGCTGGGCCGGGCCCTGGAGCGGCCCTCCGGTCCTTCCCTCGACACCCGCTCGCAGGCCGTGGTCGACACCCTGGTCCCGGCCCGGCCGAGCGACGACGTGGTGCTGCTCCTGGCCCGCACCCGAAGGCTCGCGCCCGACCGGGTCGCCGACTGGGACCTGCCGGCCGACCCGGCCCTCGTGGCGCAGGCCCGAAGGACGGCGACGCGGCAGCTCGGCACCTGGGGCCTGGACGACCTGGCGTTCACCACCGAACTGGTGGTCAGCGAACTGGTCACCAACGCGATCCGGCACGCCACCGGACCCATCCGCCTCCGGCTCATCCTGGACCGCACGCTGATCTGCGAGGTCTTCGACGGCGGCGCCACCGCACCCCACCTCCGCCACCCCCGCACCACCGACGAGGGCGGCCGGGGCCTGTTCCTGATCTCCCAGTTCACGCAGCGCTGGGGCACGCGCTTCCTGCCCGAGGGCAAGGTGATCTGGGCGGAGCA
>NZ_JAVRHI010000131.1:0-4691 GCF_034105845.1 Streptomyces sp. CRN 30
GGGGGCGGCGCGGGCGGCTCGCCCGTCTCCTGCGCCTCGGCGCGCGCGTGCCGCGGCGGCACGGCCAGCTGCAGCACGTCGGCCAGGCTCCCGGCGTACCGGTCGGCGACGGCCCGGGCGAGTCCCAGCAGCTCCGGACCGAGCACGGGCTCGGGAGAGACGACCTGGGCCAGGGCGGCCAGCGGCCCCGCGTAGTCCGACTCGGCGACCCGCTCGACGAGGAACCCGTCGATCAGCGAGCCGCCCTCCCGCCGCCCTTCCCGCACGTTCCGCCCCCCGGCCCCGAACCGCACCCGGACCCGGACCCCGGGCTGCGCGACCGCGTCCAGCTCCTCGGGCACGGCGTAGTCGAAGTACCGGTCGAGGTGCAGCACGCCCTTGTCGACCAGCACCCGCGCGACGGGCAGCTCCTTGGCGAGGGCGGCCCCCCGCCACGTCCGCGGCTTGGCCTTCGGCGCCTTGTTCTTCCGCACGGTCTCCCGGATGAGCGCGAGCTGCTCCGGCACCACACCCTCGGTGCCGCCGCCCCCCCGCCCGTTCTCGCTGCTCACGCTTGCATTCTTACCAAACGGCACCGACAACGCCCCCGGCCCGGACGGCCACGCCCCGCACCCCGCCACACGCCATGGACCCGGCCCTCCGTGGCGGAGGGCCGGGTCCATGGGGCGATCGAGGCGGTTACAGTCCCGCGGCCTTCCGCAGCTCCTCCACCCGGTCCGTGCGCTCCCAGGTGAAGTCGGGGAGCTCGCGGCCGAAGTGGCCGTACGCCGCGGTCTGGGCGTAGATCGGGCGGAGCAGGTTCAGGTCGCGGATGATGGCGGCCGGGCGGAGGTCGAAGACCGCGCCGATCGCGTTCTCGATCTTCTCGGCGTCGACCTTGGCGGTGCCGAAGGTCTCGACGAAGAGGCCCACCGGCTCGGCCTTGCCGATCGCGTAGGCGACCTGCACCTCGCAGCGCGAGGCCAGACCGGCCGCGACCACGTTCTTGGCGACCCAGCGCATCGCGTACGCGGCCGAGCGGTCCACCTTGGACGGGTCCTTGCCGGAGAACGCGCCGCCGCCGTGGCGGGCCATGCCGCCGTAGGTGTCGATGATGATCTTGCGGCCGGTGAGGCCGGCGTCGCCCATCGGGCCGCCGATCTCGAAGCGGCCGGTGGGGTTGACCAGCAGGCGGTAGTCCTCGGTGTCCAGCTTGATGCCCTCGTCCAGGAGCGCCTTCAGCTCCGGCTCCACCACGAACTCGCGGATGTCGGGGGCGAGCAGCGAGTCCAGGTCGATGTCGGACGCGTGCTGCGAGGAGACGACGACCGTGTCCAGGCGGACCGCCTTGTCGCCGTCGTACTCGATGGTGACCTGGGTCTTGCCGTCGGGACGCAGGTAGGGGATGGTCCCGTTCTTGCGGACGTCGGACAGGCGCTTGGACAGGCGGTGCGCCAGGAAGACCGGCAGCGGCATCAGCGTCGGCGTCTCGTCCGTCGCGTAGCCGAACATCAGGCCCTGGTCACCGGCGCCCTGCTTGTCGAGCTCGTCCTCATCGCCCTCGACCCGCTTCTCGTACGCCGTGTCGACGCCCTGCGCGATGTCCGGCGACTGCGAGCCGATCGACACCGACACACCGCAGGAGGCGCCGTCGAAGCCCTTCTTCGACGAGTCGTAGCCGATCTCCAGGATCTTGTCGCGCACCAGCTGGGGGATCGGCGCGTACGCCTGGGTGGTGACCTCGCCGGCCACGTGCACCAGGCCGGTCGTGATCAGGGTCTCCACGGCGACCCGGGAGGTCGGGTCCTCGCGCAGCAGCGCGTCGAGGATGGCATCGCTGATCTGGTCGGCGATCTTGTCGGGGTGGCCCTCGGTCACGGACTCCGAGGTGAACAGGCGACGGGACACAACGCTCCCTGGGGTTGCAGCGGCTGCTGGCTGATCATGGGCGGACGTGACGGGGGCTGCGCCCGGCGTCGTCCGAGAACAGTTTACGGGTCACGCTCGGCCGCGGGCCCACCCGTCTCGCCTCTCGGGAGCGCTGTGACCTGCGGCACCCGCATTCTGCCCACAGCGGATCGCGCTTCGCCAGAGCCGCCGCGCCCCCGTGTCCGGGAGGGGAGGGACGGCTGCGGTGCCGGGAGCGGTCAGCCGAGGCGTTCCGCCACCAGATCCCATACGGTCTCGGCCAGCGCTTCCTTGGGCCCGAACGGCACGGAGGCCTCGCTTCCGTCCGCGCCGAGCACCACCGCCTCGTTCTGCTCTGAGCCGAACGTCTTGCGCTCCCCCACCTCGTTGACCACGAGGAGGTCACAGCCCTTGCGGCGGAGCTTCGCGCGGCCGTTGGCGAGCACGTCGTCCGTCTCGGCCGCGAAGCCGACGACCACCTGGCCGGCGCGGGGCCGGTCGGCCGAGATCTCCGCGAGGACGTCGGGGTTGCGGACCAGGACCACCGGTTCCGGGTCCGCGCCGTCCCTCTTCTTGATTTTGCCGGTCGCGTACGTCTCGGGGCGGAAGTCCGCGACCGCCGCCGCCATCACGACCGCGTCCGCGTCGGCGGCGGCCTTCAGCACCGCCTCGCGGAGCTGGACCGCGGTGCCGACCGGGACGACGTCCACTCCCGCCGGGTCCGGCAGACCGGTGTTCGCGGCGATCAGCGTGACCCGGGCCCCCCGGGCGGCGGCCGTACGGGCGAGCGCGTACCCCTGCTTGCCGGAGGAGCGGTTGCCGAGGAAGCGGACGGGGTCGAGGGGCTCACGGGTGCCGCCCGCGCTGACCACCACGTGCCGGCCGGTCAGGTCGGGCGCGGTGACCCCGCGCGCGAGCACCCGGCGGCACACCTCGAAGATCTCCCCGGGGTCGGGCAGCCGCCCCTTGCCGGAGTCGGCGCCGGTCAGCCGGCCGACCGCGGGCTCGATGACGACGGCACCCCGGCGGCGCAGCGTCGCCACGTTCTCCCGGGTGGCCGGGTGCTCCCACATCTCGGTGTGCATGGCCGGGGCGAGGACCACCGGGCAGCGGGCCGTGAGGAGGGTGTTGGTGAGCAGGTCGTCGGCGAGGCCGTGGGCCGCCCTGGCGAGCGTGTCGGCGGTGGCGGGGGCCACGACGACCAGGTCGGCCTGCTGGCCGATGCGGACGTGCGGGACCTCGTGGACGTCGTCCCAGACCTCGGTCGAGACGGGGTGTCCGGAGAGCGCGGACCAGGTCGCGGCGCCCACGAAGTGCAGTGCGGACGCGGTGGGGACCACCCGGACCTCGTGGCCCGACTCCGTCAGTCTGCGCAGCAGCTCACAGGCCTTGTACGCGGCGATCCCACCGCTGACCCCCAGAACGACCTTCGGCTTGCCCACCGGGCCTCCCGCTCCTCGACGACGTACACATGCGACGTACGCATGCGCAGGACACCTCCATGACACACCACAGGCCCGGCAGCCGTGCTGCCGGGCCTGTGGTGGGAAAAAGCAGTGCTTACTGCCCCGGGCCCTCGATGGCCTCGGACGTCAGCAGACCCGCGTTGATCTCGCGCAGCGCGATCGAGAGCGGCTTCTCGTGCACGTGGGTGTCGACGAGCGGACCGACGTACTCGAGCAGGCCCTCGCCGAGCTGCGAGTAGTACGCGTTGATCTGGCGGGCACGCTTGGCCGCGTAGATCACGAGGCTGTACTTCGAGTCCGTGGCCTCGAGGAGCTCGTCGATCGGCGGGTTGATGATGCCCTCGGGCGCGGAGATGGAAGAGGACACGCTCTACCTTCCGATGGATGGGAAAGAATCAGTCGATGCGACCGGTCTGTGATCAGTCGGCGTCAGCACTCGGCATCGGCACGGCAGTCACGATCACACAACGTCCACCAAGGCTAGCAGCTCACGCGCCACGTCCTCGACGGAGGTGTTGACCAGGGTGGTGTCGAACTCCGGCTCGGCCGCCAGTTCGATCTTGGCCGCCTCCAGGCGGCGCTCGATCACCGCGGGCGCCTCGGTACCGCGCCCGGTGAGCCTGCGCACCAGCTCCTCCCAGGAGGGAGGAGCCAGGAACACCAGCTGGGCCTCGGCCATGGACTCACGGACCTGCCGCGCGCCCTGGAGGTCGATCTCCAGGAGCACGGGCTCGCCCGCCTCCAGCCGTTCGACGACCGCGCCGCGGGGTGTCCCGTAGCGGTTGCCGGCGAACTCGGCCCATTCCAGCAGCTCGCCGTTGGCGATCAGCTTGTCCATCTCCTCGTCGCTGACGAAGAAGTAGTGGACGCCGTGCTGCTCGCCGGGGCGTGGCTTGCGGGTCGTCGCCGACACCGAGAGCCAGACCTCGGGGTGTTCCTTGCGCATATGGGCGACGACCGTGCTCTTGCCGACCCCCGAGGGGCCGGAGAGCACGGTCAGCCGCGGACGTTCGCTCATGCAGCGATTATTCCAGGAATCCCGGGGTGCCCGGGACTCAGGACCCGGTGCTGCCGAACTCGCGCTCCAGGGAGGCGATCTGGTTGGAACCGAGGCCTCGCACACGGCGGCTCTCGGAAATGCCGAGCCGCTCCATGATCTGCTTGGCGCGGACCTTGCCCACGCCGGGAAGCGACTCAAGGAGGGCGGAGACCTTCATCTTGCCGATGACGTCGTTCTCCTGGCCCTGCTTGATGACCTCGTGCAGGGAGGCGCCGGAGTGCTTGAGTCGATTCTTGACCTCGGCCCGCTCCCGGCGAGCCGCGGCGGCCTTTTCGAGC
>NZ_JAVRHI010000132.1:0-17327 GCF_034105845.1 Streptomyces sp. CRN 30
GGTGTCCGTCCTCGGAACGGCGCGCAGCTGTTTTTTACAGAGGTTTCCGGTGTTTGCGCGCGCCGTCCGCTGCGGGCGGACACCCCCGCCCCGCCCCCTCGCCGCCGTGCGCGAGTGGCGCGTGCGTTCTCATTCCCCGCGCCGGTCAGGGCGTGGTGGACCGGCCCTCGTGGTAGAAGCCGACGTTCACGCTGCGCGCCTCCGTGCGGTCCTGGACTACGACCTCGCCGGCGCTTTCCGGCGGCAACGGCACCGTCCCCCCGTACGGGACCCCGTAGACCCGCCCGTCCACCGTCACCGTCACCTCCGCCGACGGGTCGGTCTGAGAACCCCGCAGCCACGTCAGCTGCCAGGTGCCGTCGGGTCCGCACAGGAACTCCAGGTGGACCCGGGAGACGAACAGCCAGTCCCCCGGCGTCGCCAGCCGGCACACCGCCGCGTCCCGGCCCACCCGCAGCACCGCACCCGGCTCGCTGGGCGCCTCGGCCATCTGCAGGCCGGCCGTGGCGCCCGCGTCCGCCGCTGAGACGGCGGCCATGGTGAGTTCGAGCACGTGCGCTCCTTCTGCCGTCCTGGCGGCCGGACTCCCGTACCGCCGCCGCATCGTAAGTCCGGCGGCGGGGTCGTGTCCGCCACACGGCCACATGGCGGTGGGGGTATTCGTGGCATGCCGCTGCCCGGCCTCCCGCTCGGGCTGAAAGCCCTGTGACGTCGACGAGGTCGTACGTCGGTGGCGGGAGGCCGGGCAGAACTACGGTGGTGGCTGACCGACGGCAGTCGGACGGGGCGTCCTACAGACGCATCAGGTTCTCCGACAGCTCGCGGTAGTCCCGCAGGGCGAGGCGGAGTTGTTCGGTGTCGGCCGCCGTCGTCTCCTTGGTGTCCGCGGCGCCGGTCTGCCACGACGCGCGCAGCGTCCGGCGGCGGCGGGTCACCGCGTCGGTGAAGCGGGAGGTGATCTCCTCCAGGACGCGGTCGGCCTCCTCCACCGAGGCCCGGGGGCCGTCGACGAAACCGGAGACCGCGTGGTGCAGCCGCTCCTCCAGCTTGCCCCACTCCTCCTGCGGCAGCAGCGGCGTGCCGGGGTGGGGCGGCGGCGTCCCCGTGGGACGTTCGGCGCCGTCCTTGCCCTCGGTCCGCAGGTGCGGGGCCGCTTCGGCGCGGGCACCTGCGACGTGGTCGGCGCGTGCGCCGAACGGGGCGTCCGGGTCGAGCGCCGGGTCCGTGCCCGGGGCTCCGCGGGAGGCGCTCCGCTCGGTCGGGATCTTCTCGGTCGGGTGCTGGCCCCGCTCGGCGGGGGCGCCGCCGGCCGGCCGGGTCACATCGGTCATGTGGCTCAACTCTCCTTCGGGTGGCGCCGGTTCAGGGCGAACGGCTGGTGGGACTTGCGGGGCCGGGCCTGCTGGTCGCGGTCCGCGTGGGGAGGGGTGCCGCGGTGGTCGCCGCGGTCCTCGCGTACCAAGTGCTCGAAGAGGGTGCGCGCCTCGACCATGGCCTCGCGCATCCGCTCGGTGCCGCCGGCGCCGTCCGCGTGCTCGCCGTGGGCGGCGTGGTGCACACGCCGGTAGCCGTCGACGTGGTGCGCGTGGTGCACGGACAGCGCGGCGAGCTGCTCCTCGTACTGCCCGCCGTCGGGGAAGCCCCGCGCGCCGGCCAGTTCGGAGAGCAGCCGGTCGGCTTCGGCGACCGCCTCACGGGGGGAGTCGACGAAGCGCTCCTGCGCGGCCGTCCAGCGCGCCTCGAACCGGTCCCGCTCGGCCGGCTCCAGGGTCCGGGTACGCAGCGAGCCGTGGCGCTCCACGCGCTCGGCCAGCTCGCGCTCGGCGGCCTCGGTGTCGCCGTCGTGGCGGGCGACGGTCCGGTCGTACTCGGGTCCGAAGCGGCGTTTCAGGCTTCCGCCGCGCTGCGGGCCCCGGGCGCGCAGGGTCAGGACGGCCGCGACGATCAGCACGGCCGCCACGATCACGATCAGAGCGATGATCACGCCTGTGGACATTGATGCCTTCCAGGTTCTCGGCCCAACCGGCTTTCCGTACGGGCCGGTTCGCGGACCGGGTACCCGCTGAGCTGCCGTCAAACGGGCCCGTCGCACCACGCGGTTGCGGAACGGCGGCATCCGTGCCGACCATGCCCGGCATGACGTGGACCATCTCCCCCGAGCCGTACGACTCCCCCGCCGCGCTCGCGCTCTGGCGCGCGTACTACACGGAGATCAGCGACCGCTGGTACCTGCTGCACGAAGGGCGGCGTACCGAGGAGGAGGAGCTGGAGCGGGAGATCGGGCGGGTGAGCGGGCGGGAACTCGCCCCGCCCGGCGGGCTGCTGCTCGTCGGGCGGTTCGACGGGGAGGCCGCCGGTACGGTCGGGGTGCGGCTGCTGGACGCCGCGACCGCCGAGTTGACC
This sequence comes from Streptomyces sp. CRN 30, assembly GCF_034105845.1. Taxonomy (NCBI): domain Bacteria; kingdom Bacillati; phylum Actinomycetota; class Actinomycetes; order Kitasatosporales; family Streptomycetaceae; genus Streptomyces; species Streptomyces sp. CRN 30. The sequence goes on from NZ_JAVRHI010000132.1 coordinate 2,404, forward strand.
CGGGTGTACGTCGACGAGCGGCTGCGCGGTCGGGGCGGGGCCCCGCTGCTCGTCGCCGCCGCCGAGGACGCGGCCCGCGCGCTCGGCGCCCGGCGGATCGTGCTGGACACCCGTGGCGACCTCGTCGAGGCCCGCGCCCTGTACGCCCGGCTCGGCTACGACGAGACGACCGCGCACAACTCCGAGCCGTACGCCGAGCACTGGTTCAGGAAGGATCTCTTCCGTACTGCTCAGGTGTGACCGGTTATGGCCTGTCCAGTCGTACGGAATGCCGGGATTCCTTCGGGGGCGCGGGCGGTGTGCGGGATGGTGTTCGAGGGGGACGTGCGCACGCGTGTGGAGAAGATCTGCATAATCTCTGGAGTTCGCGCGGGGAAGCGAACGGAGATGCGAGGGGCAACGTGAGGGGAGGGGACCAGCGCGTGGAACGGCCCGAGGGACCGGAACGGCCGGAGGGGCCCACAGCAACAAAGGGGCCTGCGGCGCCTGCGGAGGTAGCGGCGCCTGCGGAGGTGCTGGGGCCTGCAGTGGCGGAAGGGCCCGCGGAGGCGGAGGCTTCGGGTGAGCCGAAGGGGTCGGCAGTGGCCGCGTCGGCTGCGGCGGCCGCGGCGGCCTCCGAGCCCCCAGGGTCCGTAGAAGCCACAGCAGCCGCGGATGCCACAGCAGCCGCAGTCGCCTGTCCCGAGTGCGGTGCTGCCCGGCAGGCCGACAACACGACCTCCTGCGGCTGCGGACCGCGTGCCGCCGACGCGCTGAAGGAGGCCAGGACCGCCCAGGTGGCCGCGGTGGAGGACTTCAATCCGCTGCGGATACGGCCGTACGTCGCCCTCGACGGGTCGGAGGGGGCCGAGAACGCCGACGCCGGCGCCGATGCCGTTCCTGACGGGGCGGCGGGGGCCGGTGGTGAGCCGGCGGACCCCGAGGCCGGCCTGCCGTCGGCGGAGACCACCATGGTGCTGCGTACGGTCGAGGCCGATCCGGCCGTCACCTCCGTCCTGCCCACTCCCCTCGCGCCGCCCGCCAGTGCCCCCGCCGCCACAGACCTGCGGATGTTCGAGGCCGCGGGGGCGGGCGGGGCGACGCCGCCGGCGGACGGGCGGGACGCGTCCGCCCCCGCGCCGCGGCGTCGGCGGCGGCCCGGGATCGTGATCGGTGCCGCCGTCGCCGCGGTCGTCGTCGTGGGGACGGCCGGGTACGCGAGCGGGCTGTTCTCCTACGAGTCGCCGTCCCGGAGCGAGGCCCCGGCGGACGAGGTGCGGGCCGGGGTGCCGGACCCGTCGAAGGACACGGCGTCGGCGGAGGCGGCCGGGGACGCCACGTCGGAGCCGTCCGCGACCGTGTCGGCCTCCCCCTCGCTCTCCGCGTCCGCGTCGCCCTCCGCGTCGAGCGCGTCCCCTTCGGCGTCGAGCGCGTCGCCCTCCGCGTCGGAGTCGGTGGAGCCGTCCCGCTCCGCGACGTCGACGGAGTCCGGGGCGCCGGCCACGGAGTCGGAGGCCGAGGAGGAGGACGGCGACGACACCGGCGAGGCGGTGGTGCTGCGCCGTGGCGACGAGGGGCCGGAGGTCAGCGAGCTGCAACTGCGGTTGCGGCAGCTGCACCTGTACATGGACGACATCGACGGCGAGTACGGGCGCCGGGTGGAGGACGCGGTACGCACCTTCCAGTGGGCCCGCGGCATCCACGCGGAGGAGCTGGGCACGTACGGCCCGCTGACCCGGGCCCAGCTGGAACGCGAGACCCAGGAGCCCTGACCCGGCGTCGGTCTCAGCCGACGCGCAGGCGCAGTACGCCGGCCCCCGCGTCCTCCACCCGTACGGCGGTCAGGTCCTCCACCAGGGCGTCCGGCGCGTGGGCGGCCGCGCGGGGGCCCACGCCCACGACGCGCACGCCGGCGGCGCGGGCCGCGGCGATGCCCGCGCCGGAGTCCTCGAAGGCGACGCAGTCGGCGGGGGCGACGCCCAGTTCGGCGGCGCCCTTCAGGAAGCCCTCCGGGTCGGGCTTGCTCGCCCCGACGGACTCCGCGGTGACGCGGACCCCGGGCAGCGGCAGCCCCGCGGCGCCCATGCGGGCCGTGGAGAGCGGTACGTCGGCCGAGGTGACGAGGGCGTGCGGCAGACCGCGCAGCGCCGCGAGGAACTCCGGCGCTCCGGGGACCGCCACGACGCCCTCCGTGTCGGCGGTCTCCTCGGCGAGCATGCGGGCGTTGTCCGCGAGGTTCTCTTCCAGGGGGCGGCCCGGCAGCAGCACCGCCATCGTGGCGTAGCCCTGGCGGCCGTGCGCCACCTTCATAACCTCGTCGCCGTCCAGCCCGTTGCGGTCGGCCCAGCGCCGCCAGACGCGTTCGACGACGGCGTCCGAGTTGACGAGGGTGCCGTCCATGTCCAGCAGCAGGGCGCGGGCGGTGAGCACGGTGGTGGCCGTCATCGGCAGACTCCGGGGCGGGGGGGGCACGTGTTGCACAAGGCGGCCCCGCCCGCCGGTCAGGGAAAACGGGCGGGAGCCACTTTGTTCCCCCACGGTACAAAACGCGCCGGGGATCGCGCCAGCGGCTCCGGTAACGGTTTCCACCGTTCATCCGGCGTTCAGCGCGCGACCCCGGGGGACAGCGGCCGCGCACGGCCCCCGCCGTCAGCCCGCGATCGCCTCGTACAGGCTCCACACCCCGAGCCCCAGCATCAGCAGCGCCGCGATCTGCGTGATCAGCTTCAGCGGGACCCGCTTCATCAGGGCCTTGCCGCCGACGATGCCGAGTCCGGCCACCGCCCACAGGGCGAGCACCGCGCCGAGGCCGACGGAGAGCGGGTCGTCGTAGCGGGCCGCGAGGTTGGCCGTCATGATCTGCGTCAGGTCGCCGAACTCGGCGACCAGGATCAGCATGAAGCCCGCGCCGGCGACCTTCCAGAAGGACTGGTCCTCCGGCTTGCGGACCTCCTCCTCGCCCTCGTCCCGCTTGAGGAGCAGCATCGCCGCGCCGCCGAGGAACAGCACGCCGGTGATGGCGTGCACGAGCTGCTGCGGCAGCAGGGTCAGCACGCTGCCGGCCGCGACGGCGAGCACGACGTGGACCAGGAAGGCGGCGGCGACGCCCGCGAAGACATAGGAGGCGCGGTAGCGGGTGCCGAGGACGAGACCGGCGAGGGCGGTCTTGTCCGGGAGTTCGGCGAGGAAGACGACGCCGAAGACGAGCGCTGTCACGGTGATGCTGATCAAGGGTTCCTCAATCGGTCGGGGCCGCCCCGCCGAGAGTGCAGTTCCTCTTCGAAGACTCTCCGAAGACACCTCGGCACGGCAGCACACAGGCGTGTACTGCTTGCCGAAGGTCTCGCTGGCGTCTCCCGCTGGGGATCGGCCTCCGGGCGCCGGCTCAGCGTGGCTGAGCAGTATGTCGACGGTCCGGCGAAGAGCTACTCCCCTTCTGCGCCGTCCATAGTACGCGACGCCCCCGCGCCGGCCCCGCGGCGCGAAAGTCGCACCCCGCACCTTGTCGTGTCATGAACACGTCATTAGCTTCTTACCGAGCGCTCACCTCACCGCAACACGGCGCCGCGAGCATTCCCTCGCTCGCGCTCACCACCCCCACGGATCAAGGGAGTTCGCATGCCGAAGTTCTACGCGCGTCGACGGCTCAGCATACTCGCCGGCCTCATGGCCATGACAGCCTCCGCGGCGCTGTTCAACTCACCGAACGCCTCCGCCGCCCTCCCCACCCCGGTCAGCGCCGCCACCGCCCGCACCTACCTCGCCTCCCTCACGGTGGCCACCGAGAACCGCACCGGCTACGACCGCGACCTCTTCCCGCACTGGATCACGCAGTCCGGCACCTGCAACACCCGCGAGACCGTCCTCAAGCGCGACGGCTCGAACGTCGTCACCGACTCCGCCTGCGCCTCCACCAGCGGCAGCTGGTACTCCCCCTACGACGGCGCCACCTGGACCGCCGCCTCCGACGTCGACATCGACCACCTCGTGCCGCTCGCCGAGGCGTGGGACTCCGGCGCGAGCGGCTGGACCACCTCGCGGCGCCAGTCGTTCGCCAACGACCTCACCCGCCCCCAGCTCCTCGCCGTCACCGACAACGTCAACCAGTCCAAGAGCGACCAGGACCCCGCCGAGTGGATGCCCTCCCGGACGGCGTACCGGTGCACCTACGTCCGCGCCTGGGTGCAGGTGAAGTACTACTACGGACTGTCGGTCGACTCGGCCGAGAAGTCCGCGCTGACGAGCTACCTCGCGAGCTGCTGAGCCACCTCGCGAGCCGGTGAGTCCCCGCGGCCCGAACGGGCCCCTCGCCCCCGGCCTCCGTCGTTCCGTACCGTACGGGGCGACGGAGGAGGGGATCACCATGGGCGACCTGCGCCTGGGACCGCTGCTGAGGTACGCCGACGGCTCGTCCGCGACCGTATGGGTCGAGGCGGACCGTCCGTGCACCGCCGAGGTGCGCTGCGCGGACGGCTCCGGCGGCTCGGCCCGCACCTTCCAGGTGGCGGGCCACCATTACGCCCTGGTGGGGGTGGACGGCCTGACGCCCGGGACGGCGACGCCGTACGAGGTACTCCTGGACGGCGCCCGGGTCTGGCCGGTCCCGGACTCGCCTTTTCCGCCCTCCGTGATCCGCACCCCCACCGAGGACGACACCGTGCGGGTCGCCTTCGGCTCCTGCCGGTGGGCCGCCCCGGCCGCCGGGGAGGACGACCCGGTCGGGCCGGACGCCCTGGACACGCTCGCCGCCCGGATCGCCGCCGACCCCGAGGGCGAGCGGCCCGACGTCCTGCTGCTCCTGGGCGACCAGGTCTACGCCGACGAGACCTCCGACGCGACCCGCCGCTGGCTCGCCGCCCGCCGCGACCTGGCCGACCCGCCGGGCGACCAGGTGGCGGACTACGAGGAGTACACCCACCTCTACTACGAGTCCTGGCTCGACCCGGAGGTGCGCTGGCTGCTGTCGACCGTGCCGAGCTGCATGATCTTCGACGACCACGACGTCATCGACGACTGGAACACCTCCGCCGCCTGGCTCGCCGACATGCGGGCCACCCCCTGGTGGCGCGAGCGGCTGCTGAGCGGCCTGGTGTCGTACTGGGTGTACCAGCACCTCGGCAACCTGTCACCGGCCGAGCTGGCCGGTGACCCCGTCTACGCCGCCGTGCTCGACGCCGCCGACGGCACCGACGCGCTGCGCACGTTCGCCGCCGACACCGACGCCGACCCGGCCTCCGCCCGCTGGAGCTACCGGCGTGACTTCGGCCGCGTACGGCTGCTGATGGTGGACAGCCGCGCCGCCCGGGTCCTTGAGGAGGACCGGCGCTCCATGCTCGACCCGGAGGAGGAGCGGTGGGTGCGCGAGCAGGTGCTGGACGACCGGGGGGCCTACGACCACCTGCTCATCGGCACGTCGCTGCCCTGGCTCCTGCCCCACCTGGTGCACGACGTCGAGGGGTGGAACGCGGCCCTGTGCCGGGGCGAGCGCGGCGCGCGCTGGGCGCGGCTCGGCGAGAAGGTGCGGCGCGCGGCCGACCTGGAGCACTGGGCGGCGTTCCCGTCGTCCTTCGAGGCGCTGGGGGAGCTGGTGGCCGAGGTGGGCACGGGGCCCGACGCCCCCGCGACGGTGTGCGTGCTGTCGGGGGACGTGCACCACGCGTACGTCGCCGAGCCGTCCTGGCCGGACCGGGCGCGGGAGCGGCCCTCGGCGCGGATCGTGCAGCTGACCTGCTCGCCCGTGCACAACTCGGTGCCGCTCTCGATCCGGCTGGGCTTCCGCTTCGGCTGGAGCGCGCCCGCGCGGGCGCTGGGCCGGGCCTTCGCCCGGCACGGGCGCCTGTCGCGGCCGTCGGTGCGCTGGCGGCGCGAGGGCGGTCCGTGGTTCGGCAACCAGCTGATGACGCTGACGCTGAGCGGCCGTTCGGCGCTGCTGCGGCTGGAGAAGGCGGTGCCGGAGGGCGGGGAGCGGAGGGCCGCGCTGCGCACGGTGACGGAGTCGAAGCTGTCGTGATGCTGTCAATCTCCGTTTGGCCGGATGTTGAACTTGCAAGCAGAAATTAGGCATGCCTAACGTGGGCGTCACTTCCGTCCCCCGAAGCGACCGGTTCCCCATGACCGGTCCCACCGAAGGAGTGCCCCCCACATGTCCGGACGCCTCAACAGCGCCCAGCCGTACGCCCTCGGCCTGTTCCGCATAGTCGTCGGCCTGCTCTTCGCCTGCCACGGCGCCGCCTCCCTCTTCGGGGTGCTCGGCGGCGCGGCGGGCACCGAGGGCGGCACCGTCGACGCCGGTACCTGGCCCAACTGGTACGCGGCCGTCATCCAGCTCGTCGCCGGCATCCTGATCCTGCTCGGGCTCGGCACCCGGGCCGCCGCGCTCATCGCCTCCGGGTCGATGGCGTACGCGTACTTCAAGGTGCACCAGCCCGGCGCCCTGTGGCCGATGGAGAACGGCGGTGAGGCCTCGGCGATGTTCTGCTGGGCCTTCCTGCTGCTGGTCTTCACCGGTTCCGGCGCCTTCGGCCTGGACCGGCTGCTGACCCGGCGCACCACCGGCGAGGAGCGGTCCGGGACCGCCGCGGACCGGACGCCGGTCTCCGCTTGAGCCCCACGGCCGTAAGGGAACGGTGCCCTCCGCGCGCGGAGGGCACCGTTCCGTCGTTCAGCCCCGGTCGGCGGCGCGGAACGGCACGGTGAAGCAGGCGACGCGCGCGCCGGAGTTGCCCGGCTGGTCGTGCAGGACGACGGACGACGCCCCGTGGGGCCTGAAGCCCCAGTCGTGGCGGGCCTCGGCCCAGCCGTCGCCGCGGCCGTCCGGGGTGAAGTCGAGCCACACCTCGTTGTGCGGCCCCGCGTCGGCGGGGTCGTCGGAGGGCCGGTTCTGGTAGTGCCCGCCCGCGGCGGCGGGGTCCGCGCCGCAGGGCTCGCGGTGGACGTGGGCGCCGTAGGCGTGGCCCGGCTCCATGCCGCGCACCCGCAGGTCGACGGTGGTCGCGCCGGTGCGGTCGGTGTGCTGGCGCACCTCGATCCAGGCGCCGGGCTCGACCAGCCGCGGGTCGTAGGTGAGCGCCGTGTGCGAGGCGTCGTCACCGGCCGGCGCGAAGCGGGCCTCCGCGCGCAGGGAGGGGCCGTGACGGTCGGTCGCGTCGGTGGCGTCAGCGGCGCCGGTCGCGCCGGTCGCGAGCACGGCCGAGGCGACGGCCCCCGCGCATATTCCTGCCAGCATGGTGTGTTCCGTTCCGTTCAAGTGCCGGGTGGGAGGGGGCGGCGCCCGCTGCGGGCGTCCCGGCCCCACCGTCGTTGCTACGGGAGAGCGGAACCGGCCGCTCCCCGGGAGGCGGCAGCCGGGTGAACCTGCCGTGTCCGGCGCGCGAGCCCCCTGTGAACCCGTTGTCGGTGGCCAGGCGTACGCTGTATGGCTGTCATCGGCCTCCCCTGCCGTCCCCGCTTCGCGCGGCATGGTCAGGCCCACGGGGGAAGCCATGGGAGTACGCGGTGTTCGAGAGTATGGGGTCGCTGGTCAGCAGCCCTTGGATCTACGCCTTCGTGGCACTCTCCGTGCTCCTGGACGTGTTCCTGCCCGTACTGCCGAGCGGCGTCCTGGTGATCGCCGCGGGCACCGCCGCGGCGGCCGGTTCGGGCGCGGCGACCGGTCAGGTCCCGCACGACGTCCCCGACATCCTGGTGCTGATCCTCTGCGCGACCACCGCGTCCGTCCTCGGTGACATGGTCGCCTTCCGGCTCGCCTGGAGCGGCGGCCCGCGGCTGGACCGGGCGATCGCGCGGTCGCGCCGGCTGACCAGGGCGCAGGAACGTCTCGGCGCGGCCCTCGCGCGCGGCGGCGGCGCCCTGGTGGTGCTGGCCCGGTTCGCCCCCGCCGGGCGTTCGATCGTCTCCCTGGGCGCCGGGGCGGCCCACCGGCGGGTGCGGGAGTTCCTGCCGTGGTCGGCCCTGGCGGGGCTGTCCTGGGCGGGGTACAGCGTCGCCCTGGGCTACTTCGGCGGCCAGTGGCTGGGCACGACCTGGCTGGCGACGGGGGTCTCGTTCGTCGCGCTGTTCGGGGCGGGGGCGGGGGCGGCGCTGCTGATGCGGCGGCGGCCCGTGCCGGCGGAGACTCCCTGAGCGCCCCTCACCTCCAGGTCTGCCAGCAGTGCGGCGGTGGCCGCGGCGACGGCGTCGACGGCCCGGTCGAACACCTCCTTGTTGTGCGCGGCGGGTGCCCGGAATCCGGAGACCTTGCGGACGTACTGCAGCGCGGCGGCGCGGATCTCGTCGTCGGTCGCCCGATCGGGCAGGGCGGGCGGGCGCAGCGTCTTGATACTTCGGCACATGTCCTCAAGTCTCGCCCGCCACTCGTCCGTGTGAAACGCCTTCGGGAACGCGCACCCTAAAATCGAACAGGAGTATCATTGGACCGTGGCTACGACCTATGACTTCCCGAGTGACCTCCTGGCCGGCCAGGAGGAACTCCATCAGGTCCGGGCCGACCTGTCGGCCCTGCTCAAGCGGCTCCCCTGGTCCGTGGAGCCGGTGGACGGGTTCAGCGACGACACCGGCTGGCGCAAGGTCGAGCGCCCCGCCTCCCCCGGCTGGTCCCAGGACGAGCAGGCCGAGGTGGAGAAGCTCCGGCAGCGCGAGCGGGAACTGGCCGTGTTCGTCACGACCCACCGCTACTGGGCCCAGTTCACCGGCGCCGACCAGGTCGCCGCCCGCTCCACCCTGAAGCACACCCGGGAGAACGACGAAAGGCCCCCGGAAGATCACTGATCTCCGAGGGCCTCCGGCTCCGGCGCGCTGCGCCGGTCCTGGTGGGCGCGGACGGTTTCGAACCGCCGACATCCTGCTTGTAAGGCAGGCGCTCTACCCCTGAGCTACGCACCCAGGACGAGTCGACAGCCTACATCGTCCCGGGCGGGGGTTAACCCCACCCTCGATCCGGTAGTGACCTGGATCGATCCGCCGGGCGCCCGAACCTACGGTCGAAGAGTCCGCCGCCCCGCGCCTCCCTCCGGAGGGGCGCGGCGGAGGACCCGCCGTCCGTTCCAGGCCGTTCAGGCCGTACAGGCCGTTCCAGGCCGTTCCCAGGGGGATCCGTCATGACCCGTCCCGTTCCCGTCCGCGCGCTCGCCGTCGCCGGTGCCGCCGTCCTCGCCGTCGCCGCGCTCGGCGCGTGCTCCTCGGCCGACGAGGACAAGGACCCCGACCACCGGTCCTTCGCCCTGCCGGGCCGCACGCTCACCGTCGACTCCGACGACTCCGCGCTGGAACTGGTCGCCGCCGACGGCGACGCGGGCGACGGCATCCGGGTCACCCGCTGGTTCACCGGCTCCGTCGCCGTCGGCAAGGAGCCCAAGGTCAGCTGGAAGATGGACGGCGACCGGCTGGTGCTGCGGATGGACTGCGCCGGTTTCATCGCCGACTGCGCGGCCAAGCACCGCATCGAGGTGCCGCGCGGGGTGGCCGTCAAGGTCGAGGACAAGGACGGCAGCGTCCGCGCCCGGGGCTTCCGGGACGCGCTGGACATCCGTACCCACGACGGTTCCGTCCGGGTCAGCGACACCACCGGCCCGCTGGCCCTGCGCAGCGGCGACGGGTCGGTCCGCGCGGAGGTCTCCTCGACGACCGTGACGGCCCGCACGGACGACGGCTCCGTGCACCTGCGGCTGGACGCCGTGCCGGACCGGGTGGAGACCCGCAGCGGCGACGGCTCCGTGACCGTCGAGGTGCCCCGCGCCACGTACAAGGTGACGACGCGGACCGGCGACGGGTCGGTCGACGTCTCCGTCCCCCGCGACGACTCCAGCGCCCACAGCGTCGACGCCCGCACCGGCGACGGCCAAGTCACGGTCCGCACGGCGAACTGACCGGCCCGTGTGTTCGTCTCTGACGGGTGGGAGAATGTACCCGGGCCAGGGCGACGACACGGGAGAGTGATGTGACGGCGACACCATCGCAGCCGGACATGCCGCCGATGGTGCCGCGCGCGCCGCGTCACCGCCGGTCCCCCGGCGTGCTGCGCGACGCACTCACCCTGCTCGGTCTGCCGCTGGCCGCCGCGCCCCTGCTGCTCGGCGCGTTCGCAGGCGGCGGCACCCGCCGCTGGTTCGGCGGGCGGGCCGAGAGCCAGCGCGCCGAGGCGCAGACCGCGAAGGACGACGCCGCCGCCGCGTTCTACGACCTGGACACCGCCCAGCGGGACCTGCGGATCTCCATCGAGACGATCACGGCCGTCGACGACTCCCCCGCCGCCCGGCGCGCGGTCGACGGCTTCGAGGCGCTCGGCCGGCGCATCGACGAGGTCAGCCACCGCTACATCTCCGCCGTCGACGCCCACGACCTGGACCGCGACGACCTGGAGGCGTCGGCCGCCGCCCGCGCCCGCACCGAACTGACCGCCGCCAAGGACGAGCTGGGCCGGGTCAGGAAGGAACTGGACCGCTTCGCCGAGGGCCTCGGCCCGCTGCTCGGCAAGGCCGAGACACAGCTGGCCCGGCTGGCGCCCGCCGTGGAGCGGGCCCGGCAGTCCCTGCTCGCCGCGTCCGGGGCGCTGGACGCCGTACGGGGTACGGGGCTGAGGGCCGACGACCTCGCCGCGCGCCTCGCGGCCCTCGCGCCCGAGCTGACCAGGCTGAACCAGGGCGCCGGGCGGCACGGTGTGCCGGAGACGCTCCAGCGGGCGGAGCGGGTCAGCCGGGAGGCCGGGGCGGTCCGCGCGGACGCCGAGCGGCTGCCCGAGCGCGCCGCCGAGACCGACAAGCGGCTGGTGTCGCTGCGGACCCGCGCGCAGGCCCTGACCACCCGCGCCGAGCAGGTCGAGCCGGTCCTCAGCGAGTTGCGGCGACGGTTCACGGCCGCCTGCTGGCAGGACCTCCAGCACGTCCCTGACCAGGCCCGCGAGCACGTGGCGCAGGCCGAGCGGAAGCTGGCCGAGGCGCGTGCGGCGCGCGAGGAGCAGCGCTGGCCGGACGCGACGGCGCTGCTGTCGACGGTGCGGGCGCTGCTCAACGAGACCGACGAGGCGGTCTCCGCCGCCGGTGACCGGCTGCGGCAGCTGAACGCCGTGCAGAAGGACCCCCGGGCGGAGATAGAGCGGACCCGGTTCGCGATCCGGGACGCCCAGCGGCTGGCCATGGCCGGGCGCTCCACCCCCGACCCGCGCGACGCCCGCCCGCTGGACGACGCCGTGGCCCGCCTTGAGCGGGCGATCACCGGTCTGGAGGGCCGGCACCCCGACTACTGGCACTTCCTGACGGAGACGGACGCGGTCCGGCGTACGGTCGCCCGCGTCGTCGGCCGCATCCGCGAGGAGCGCGGCGCCGGGAACTGAACACCCGGTCACCGAGGACCCGGTTACCGAACACCCGGTTACTGGACACCCGGCCCGGTGGCGCCGGTTAGCCTGGGCGCATGCCTCGTTACGAGTACCGCTGCCGCTCCTGCGGCGACACGTTCGAACTGAGCCGTCCCATGGCCGAGTCCGCCGCTCCCGCGACCTGCCCGGCGGGCCACGGGGACACGGTGAAGCTGCTGTCGACGGTCGCGGTCGGCGGCTCGTCCTCCGCCCCGGCGCCCGCGCCGGGCTCCGGCGGAGGCGGTGGCGGGGGCGGCTGCTGCGGCGGAGGCTGCTGCGGCTGACCCGGGCCACCGGCGGCTTCAGGTCTCCTTCAGGGTCGGTTCCCTAGCGTGGTCGTATGACGACCGGACCGCAGTGGATCAACGACCTGATGGACGCGCTGGGCGCGCCCGGCGCCGGTATCGCCATCGCGCTGGAGAACCTGTTCCCGCCGCTGCCCAGTGAGGTGATCCTGCCGTTCGCCGGGTTCGCCGCCGCGTCGGGGCGGATGGGCCTGATCTCCGTGCTGCTGTGGACGACCGCGGGTTCGGTGGTGGGCGCGCTCGCCCTGTACGGGGTGGGCGCGCTGCTCGGCCGGGACCGCACGGTGGCGATCGCGGGGCGGCTGCCGCTGGTGAAGGTCTCCGACATCGAGAAGACCGAGGCGTGGTTCGAACGGCACGGCACCAAGGCGGTGTTCTTCGGCCGCATGATCCCGATCTTCCGCAGCCTGATCTCCGTGCCGGCCGGTGTGGAGCGGATGCGGCTGCCGGTCTTCCTGCTGCTGACCACGGCGGGCAGCGCGATCTGGAACACCCTGTTCGTGCTCGCGGGCTACGCCCTCGGCGACAACTGGTCGCGGGTCACCGACATCGTCTCCGCGTACTCCAAGGTGGTGCTCGTCGGGGCCGTCCTCGCGCTCCTCGCCTTCGTCGCCGTACGGCTGCTGCGGCCGGGCGGGGGACGGCGGCGCCGCGAGGACGACGAGCGGGAGACGTCCTCGGTCGGCTGAGAGGCCGCGTCAGGCGACCGCCCGCAGGAACTCCCGCGCGATCCGCTCCCCGGCCGCCACGCCCCGCTCGGGCAGCGCCTCGACCGCCGGGGCGCTCCAGCCGGACTCGGCCAGCTCGCCGTGGCCCGGCCGCCAGCCCCGGTCGGCGGCGAGCAGCAGGTCGGCGTCGAGGAGCGAGTCACCGGCGGCCAGGACCTCCGCGGCGCCGGTGCGGCGGGCGACCTCGCGGACGGCGGCGCTCTTGGTGAGCGGCCCCGGGACGGCGTAGATCTTGCGGCCCTGGAGGGAGACGGTCCAGCCGCGCTCCCCCGCCCACACGGCGAGTTCCTTCACCCACTCCTCGGGCAGCAGCTCGCGCTCGACGACCAGGTAGGCGAAGAGGTCCTCGGCGACGCGCTGCTTGCGCGTCCACACCGGGTCGGCGGTGCGCAGCAGGTGCTCGCGGACCTCGGCGAGCGGCGCGCACTGTGCGGCGAGGCGCGCGGTGACCGTCGCGTGCCAGTCGGCGTCGGTGCGGCCGTCGACGAGGAGGTGGCCGCCGTTGGCGCAGACCGCGTAGGGCGGCGGCGGGCCGGGCAGGTGGACGCGCCGGTACTGCTCGCGGGTGCGGGTGGTGGTCGGCACGAAGACCGCCGCGTCCGCGAGTTCGGTGAGGAGTCCGGCGGCCGTCTCCGTCAGGTAGGACAGCGGTCTGCCCTCGTAGACCTCGACGCAGAGCAGCCGGGGCGCCTCGGCGTCCGGCATCTGAAGGGCGAGGGCGGCGGTGGAGTAGATGAGGGTGCGGTCGAGGTCGCTGGCGACCAGTACCGGCGCGGCGGCCATCAGGCGGTCACCGCCTTGCCGTCGGCGCCCGTCGCGCCGCGGGTGTAGCGGGGGTGGATCAGGCCGACGCAGGTGTACGGCAGGCCGTCGACCTCCTCGACGGGGACGCCGCGCTGGGCGGCGAGCAGACGTACGTGGTCCAGGTCGGCGCCCGCCCCGGTCCGCGCCAGCACCTTCCAGGGCACCCGGCGCAGCATGACGCGGGTGGTCTCGCCGACGCCGGGCTTGACGAGGTTGACGTCGTGGATGCCGTACTCCTCGCTGATCCGCTCGACCGCCCGCCAGCCCTCCCAGGTGGGGGTGCGGTCGGCGGCGAGCAGCTCCTTGGCCTGGACGTCCACGGCGTCCGCGACGTCCCGGAAGCGGTCGGAGACGGCGTCGAGGAAGGCCGGGGAGAGGTCGGCGCCGGCGAGTTCCCGGTAGAACTTCGCGCCGTGGAAGTCGTGCGGGCCGACCAGGTCGGCGCGGAGGACCGTACGGGAGATCAGGCCGGAGACGGTGGAGTTGAGGCAGGCGGACGGGATGAGGAAGTCGTCGCGGGTGCCGTAGGTGCGCACGCAGGAGCCCGGGTCGGCGAGGACGGCGATCTCCGGGTCGAAGCCGGTGATGCCGTCGGACGCCTCGAACTCCTCGACGGCGGCGGCGAGTTCGCGGGTGATGGCGCCCTTGCCGGTCCAGCCGTCGACGAAGACGACGTCGGCGGGGTCGTGGTGGGCGGCGAGCCAGCGCAGCGCGTTGGCGTCGATGCCGCGGCCCCGGACGATCGACACCGCGTAGTGCGGCAGGTCGAGTCCGTGGCGGAATCGCGCCCAGCGGCGCATCAGGACGCCGACGGGGGTGCCGGCGCGGGCCAGGGAGACCAGGACCGGCCTCGGTGACCGCTCGGCGAGGACGACCTCGGTGACGGCGCCGACGGCCCGCGCGAGCCGCGCCGCCGAGGCGTCCAGCGCCGTGTGGAACAGCCGCTGGTACTCCTCGCTGGGCTGGTACTCCACGGGCAGCGACTCGGCGTAGTGCGCGCCGCCGTTCTGCACGGCCTCCTCGCGCTCCTCGACGGGTGCCTCCAGGGCGACGTCCGAGAGGTCCTGGAGCAGCCAGCCGACCTCGTCGGGGGCGTACGAGGAGAAGGCGGGGCCGCGGAGCGGCTCGGGGAGCATGGCGGGCCTTTCGGAGGGGGCGCCCGGGAGGTGCGCGGGGACGACCGCGAGCAGGACGTGCGGAACGTGGTCGGCGAGCCGCGCCAGCAGGCCGTCGGGGGCGTGCAGCGCGGGGGTGTCGGCGGGCGAGTCCACGACGGCGACGACGGCGTCGAACCCGCCGCCCGCGACGTTGTAGGCGTAGCGCTCGCCGGGGCCGTCGGCGGGGTCGTCGTGGGCGGGGAAGACCAGGCGGGTGCGTATCGCGTAACCCGGGTCGTCGACGGCGAGGACGGGTGAGCGGGTGGTGGTGGAGTAGCGGACGTCCGCGCCGATGATCTGCTCCAGCTCGCGGGCCAGGCGCAGGGGGGCGTACATCAGCTCCTCGCAGCCGAGGACCAGGACGCGGCCGGTGGCCGCCGCGCCGTCCGGGAGTGCCTCGGCGAGACGGGCGGCCATGGCGGGGAGGGCGGCGTCGAGTCTCGCGCGGTGCGCGGGGGTGAAGCCGTGCCGGCCGCCGTCCGGCAGCCCTCTGGGCCAGTCGAGTTCCACGCGGGTGGGGCCGGATGTCCCGTGCGGGTCGTGGGTGGCTGGTCGCGCAGTTCCCCGCGCCCCTTTCTGGGGCGCGGGGAACTGCGCGAAC
>NZ_JAVRHI010000133.1:0-29374 GCF_034105845.1 Streptomyces sp. CRN 30
TCCCCGCCGCCGCCCCCGTCGCCCCCGCGGCGGGCGGCGCCGGGATGCCGGTGCCGGCCGCGGCGATGCCCGCGCCCGCGCCCCAGCAGATACCGCAGCAGATACCGCAGCCGGTACAGCAACCCGCGCCCCAGCAGGTACCGCAGCAGATACCGCAGCCCGTGCCGCAGCCCATGCAGTTCCCGGCTCAGCAGCCGATGGCGCCGGCGGCGCAGGTCCCGGCGGCGATGCCGACCGGTCCGACGCCACCCGGCGTCCCGGCCCGGGGCGGCCTCACCGCCGCGCAGGTCCGCGGCACCAACGGCCTGGAGGCAGCCCCGGCCACGGGCTGGCCGGGGCCGCAGAGCTGGCCGAACGCGGCGGGGATGGGACAGGCGGGCTAGCAGATCAGACCGGGCTGAGCCGCCACTGCTGGCACGTGTTGTTCAGCCACGTCCACTGGCGTACGTCCGCCGAGTCGGCCGTGGAGCAGTTCGCCACGTCGGCGACCTTTCCGGTGGCCTGGTTGACGATGCGGACGTGACCGCTGTCGGTCGCGAGGAACCGGAACCGCTGGCAGGTGTTGTCCAGCCAGGACCACTGGCGCAGGTCGGCGCCGTCGGCGGCCGAGCAGTCGGCGGTGTCGAGGACCTTGCCGGTGGCGACGTTGACGAGGCGGTGGGTGTCGTCGCCGAGGTCTTCCAGCCGCCAGCGCTGGTTGCTGCCGCCGTTGCAGGTGTACTGCGCGACATTGGCACCGTCGGCCGTGGAACTCCCGGCCACGTCCAGGCACTTTCCGCTGTTGCGGTTGGCGACCGTGTACGTGGTGGAGGTGGTGGACGGTTCGCCCGAGGGGCCGGTCATGCCCGCCCCCAGCCGGGCCGGTGTGCCGAGGTTCGGGGTGCCGTCGGAGTTCCAGGTGAACTTCTGCGCCCGGGTCGTCCGCCCGTTGTCGCAGCCGTCGGAGGAGGAGTCGTTGGCGTGGTAGACGATCCAGCTCTCGGTACCGTCGGGCGAGGTGAAGAAGCCGTTGTGGCCGGGGCCGTAGACGCCGTTGCCGTCACTGCGCTGGAAGACGGGCGTGGACTTCTTGGTCCAGGAGGAGGCGGCGGCCGGGTTCGTGCCGGTCAGCTCCAGTTGCCCCAGCTTGTAGTCGGGGGTCCAGCAGCCGCTCGCGGAGTAGATCATGAACGTGCGGCCGTTCCGCTGGAGTATCTCCGGGCCCTCGTTGACCGTGCCGCCGACACGTTCCCAGTCGTACGTCGGGGTCGAGACGGTGGTGAAGGAGGAGCTGACCGTGTACGGGTTGGACATCCGCGCGGCGACGATGTTCTGGGTGGAGCCGCTGACGCTGCCGAAGAGGTAGAGCTGCCCGCCCACGGTGGCGACGGTCGGGTCGAGCATCCAGGAGGAGTTGAGCTGCCCCTTGTAGGTGTACGGACCGAGCGGGTCGCTGCCGCTGCTCTCCAGGACGTGGCTGCGCTGGGTGGGGTTGTAGTCGGAGACGTTCTGCCCGGCGACGTAGTACAGGTACCAGCGGCCGTTCAGGTAGTGCAGCTCCGGGGCCCAGATGTTGCAGCAGCGGGAGGCGGCGTCGCCCTGCCACACCTGCACGCTGGGCGCGGTGGCGAGGCCGCCCAGGGTGGGTGCCTTGCGGATGGTGATGACGTCGGTCCAGCTCGTCGACACCAGGTAGTAGCTGCCGTCGTGGTAGGCGATCCAGGGGTCGGCGCCCTTGACGGACTTGACGGGGTTGCTGAAGGAGGCCGCCTGGGCGGAGGACTGCCCCAGGGTGAGCAGGAGCAGGACGGCGGCCAGCAGGGTCAGTAGGCGACGGGCCATCCGCTGCTCCAGTTCAGGAGGTTGATGCCGAGCTTGGGGGTGCCGTTGTCGTTGCCGTCGTAGTAGTGGTAGACGATCAGGTCGCCGTCGACGTCGTTCATGATCGACTGTCCGCCGGGGCCGATGACGCTGCCGTGCGACTCCAGGACCGGCGTCCCGCCGTTGTTCGTCATCGCCACGCCGTTCTTGTCGTAGTACGGCCCGGTGACGCTGGTGGCGCGGCCGACCTTGACCTTGTACGTGGAGCTGGTGCCGGCGCAGCACGTGTCGTACGAGGCGAAGAGGTAGTAGTACCCGTTGCGCTTGACGACGTACGGGGCCTCGACGGCCTTCGTCCCGGTGGGGCGGGAGGCGAGGGAGTAGCGGGTGGTGTTGGAGGAGAGCTGCTTCCCGGTCGACGGGTTGATCTGGATCATCTTGATCCCGGTCCACCAGCTCCCGAACGACAGCCACCACTTGCCGTCGTCGTCGACGAAGAGGTTGGGGTCGATGGCGTTGTAGTCGCTGGAGGAACTGGAGGTGTAGACGGTGCCGTAATCCGTCCAGCTGCCGGGCTGGCCTGTGGTGGAGCCCGCCAGCCCGATGGCGGAGGTGTTCACGCCGAACTTCGAGACGGAGTAGTACATCAGGTACTTCCCGCCGTGGTACGAGATGTCCGGCGCCCAGGACTCGGGGACGGAGCTGTACGTCGACCACCAGCTCGGCTTGGCGGAGAACGCGTCCGCGCCCGCGCTGAACGCGGTGCGGTCGGTGGAGGACTTGCTGGAGATGCCGCCGCCGGTGGCGTAGAGCAGGTACTGGCCCGAGGACGTGCGGATCATCGTCGGGTCGTGGGTGACGACCGAGCCGGTGACGTACCCGGGGTTGGGGTACGCCTGGGCCGTGCCCGGGAGGAGGGCGAGGAGGGCGGCTGCGGGGAGGGCGAGGAGGGCGGTGCGTCTGCGGCTCATACGGGGCTCCTTGCGGGGGGGGGTGAGGGCTCGCGGTGCACACTGTCGTGCGCATGACAGTCGTGCATGTGCGACATATCGAACGGCGATCGCAAGTTCGAACGGGACCGTAGAATCGAACCTCTTGCGCGTCAATGGTTCGCGCGAACAGTCGCCGCCTTACTCCCGCGTGAAGTCGTGGCTGCGTTCCACCTTCGCCACGTGCACCGTGTAGCTCTCGTACCACTCGGCGCGGCCGCGTCTCTGTGCCGCGCGGTGCTCGGCGTCGGTCCGCCACTCCGTGAGGGCGTCGGCGTCACGGAAGTAGCCGACGGTGATGCCGAGCCCGCCGGGGGTCTGCGCGTGGTCCATCCCCAGGAAGCCGGGGACGTCCTTCACCAGCTCCTCCATGCGGGCACTGGTCTCGCCGTAACCGTCCTGGGCGCCCGTCTTCACCGAGGTGAACACGGCGGCGTAGTAGGGGGGTTCGAAGGCCGGCACGGGGGCGACAGGGGTGTCCGGGTGATCGCTCATGGCGTCACCATAGTGATGCACGTGGCGGCCGTGAACCATGGCCGTGGACGCATCACGGGAGAGCGGGGAACACATGGACTCGACCAGCATCACCAGCATCACCGCGCGGCTCGACGCGGTGCGCGGAGGTGATGTCCGTACGCGTGACCGGGTGTGCGACGAGGTGGTCGCGGAGTTGCTGACGGCCGGGACGCCACCGGCCTTCGAGGTGCGGTCCGCCGATCTCCGCGGCGACCCCTTCTTCATCTGCGCGGACCGGTACTGGCGCGGCCGGTTCGAGGAGCGGCCGACGGCCGGTACGGCCCTTCGGTGCGCGCGCTGGATGGCACGGCACGTCCGGGAGGAGAGCTGGGGCGTGGTCGCCGAACAGTGGGCGCTCGGCAACGGCTTCCTCAACCGCGGCAGCGTGGAGTCCGCGGAACAGGTCGCGCGGGCCCTGGCCGACGCCACCGACGGGGCGACGGGCGCGGCGGCGGAGCGCGTCGCCTTCTTCCTCACCCTCTACCAGGCCGGCAAGCTCCGGGCGAACTTCTGCTTCGACGAGTTGCACGGGTTCCTGGCGTACGCCCCGTCGGCCGTGGCCGCCGGCTCGCTCCGCGCGGCGCCGGTGTACACCGCGCTCCAGTCGCTCGCCGCGTTCGGCAGCCGGTCGCTGACGGTCGCGTACGCCTCCGAGCTGCTGGAGCGGGCCTGGTCCGCGCCGGACCGGACCCGGCACACGGTGGACATATGCCTCAACGGGCTGGCCTTCGCCGCCCCCTTCGACGGGCAGGGAGAACTTCTGCGCGCCTACGCGTCGCTGGCCGTGGAGGGCTGGCCCGACGACCACACCTTCCACTCGCGCCTGGCCACGGGACTGCACATGTGCGGCCGGCACGACGCGGCGCTGGACAGTATCGACACCGCTTTCGTCCTGCTGGCGGCCAGCCCCACCGCCAGCCTCGGCGTCCTGCAGAACCAGTATCTGACCCAGCGGGACGCCATCCAGGAGGGCCGGCTGCGGGCACTGCGCGACGCCGAGCAGCAGGCCCGCTGGGAGCGGCAGGACGCCGCGAACACGCAGTTGGAGCGGTCACTGCACACCTCTTCCGTGCGCGCCGTCGAGGTGGTGGCCGTCTTCACCGCCGCCATCGCCTTCGCCGTCGGATCGCTCCAGGTCACCCTCACCGGGGACCTGCCGCTCTCGGACCGGTTGTGGCTGCTGGCCGCGCAGGGGGTGGGCCTGGCGCTGTTCGCGCTGCTGATCGTGGGCGGCACGTGGGTGATCACCCGGAGCCATCGGCGCGGGCGGAACGGAGGCGAGTGATCGGCCGCCCGCGCGGGCCGCGCGCAGAAGGCCCCGGCTGAAACGGCTCACGAGCATCTGAGGTCGGCCCGCACGGTCTTGGCCGGCGGTTCGCCGTCCACCACCTCCCAGCGGTCCGCCAGCGCCTCCACGAGCATCAGGCCCCGGCCGTGCTCGTCGAGCGGTCCCGGTGGACGTACCGCCGGGCGCGGCGGGCCACTGTGCGTGTCGGTCACCTCGATGCGGAGGATGCGCGGCAGCAGGGTGAGGCGGAGTTCGAAGTCCCGGCCCGGTACGCGGCCGTGGGTCACGGCGTTGGCCGCGAGTTCGGCGACGATCACGGCGGCACGGTCGGAGACGTCCGCGCCGTACGGGATGCCCCACATGTCGAGCTGGTTGCCGGTGAGCCGCCGGGCGAGGCGGGCGCCGCGCGGGGTCGCGCTCAGGCGCTGGATGAACACACGTACGGTGACGGGACCTTGACGTGCGGGTGGTGCGGTCATACGTCCACTGTGGCCCTGTCGGGGCCCACCCCACCAGGCCACGCCTGCGTACGCTGCGTGAGCGTACGTAGTCACGGGGTGGACGGTACCGGTTACCTGCCGTGACGATGGTCACGGAGGTGACCCTGTGGTCGATGAGTCGTCGGACAGCCTGCGGACGTTCGGGGCGGTGGTCCAGGCGTTGCGGGAGCACGCCGGGTTGAGCAGGGAGGAGTTCGCGAAGGGGGTGCAGTTCTCGAAACACACCGTGGCGTCGGTGGAACTGGGGAGGCGCCTTCCGGATGTGTCGTTCGTGGAACGCGCGGAGGAGATTACCGGCGGTACGGGAGCCATACGGAAGGCGGTTGCACATCTGGTGCGCCAGCCGGGACTGGCGGTGTGGTTCCGGCGCTGGGCGCAGTTGGAGCGGACCGCGATCACTCTGTGCACGTACGACTGCCGCATGGTGCCGGGGCTGTTGCAGACCGAGGCGTATGTGCGCGCACTGGCCGCCGACCAGTTGCCACCGATAGACGACGCTCAGATCGAAGAGCGGTGGGCTGCTCGCATGGAGCGACAGAAACTGCTGGTGGAGCGACCCAACACCGCGTTCAGCTTCATCTTGGAAGAGTACGTGTTCCTACGCCGCACCGGCGGCACGGACGTGACACGGGAACTCATCGGCCATGTGCTGGAGGTGGCGGAACTCCGCAATGTCGAGATTCAAGTGATGCCTCTGGTCTCGCCGTTCCACTCCGGGTTGCAGGGCCCGATGCGACTGCTCGAAACCCCGGAATTCAAGTGGTTCGCCTACAGCGAGGGGCAGGAGAGCGGTCAGCTGATCACTGACCCGAAAGCGATCAGCATCCTGCAGAGGCGGTATGCGAGTATGCGTTCACAGGCTCTGTCGCCTCAGGACTCCGTGAGCCTGTTGAAGCAGATGCGAGGAGATCTATGAGCACCTCACAACTCACCTGGTTCAAAAGCAGCTACAGCAGCGCGTCCGGCGATGACTGCATAGAAGTAGCCACCTCCCCCGGAACCATCCACGTCCGCGACTCCAAGGACGTGACCCTCCCCCACCTCACCCTCTCCCCCACCACCTGGACCGGCTTCCTCGCCCGCCTGCCGGCGCAGCGTCCCTGACCGCTGGGCCACCAGCGAGTCCCCACGTGCCGTCGCGCGGGGTCGGCGAACCGACCGGTCGGCCGGACCCGGTCAGCGGCTCAGCAACGCGAGCTGCAACCGCACCGCCGACCCCACCCTCTCCTCGTCCCCCGTGGCCAGCAGGTCCAGCAGCGCGCCGCGCAGTACCGCCAGTGCCAGGGTGCGGCGGACCTCGTCCTCCTCGGACGCCGCCAGTACGCCGAGCCAGTCGTCCACCGTCGCCCTCGCGAACCCCGCCCACGGCCCCTCCGGCTCGACGAGGGAGCGTGCGTACGCCTCGGCCCACAGCCGTAGCAGCGGCCGGTGGGCGGGGGCGGACAGCCATGTCCACACCCGCTCGGCCGTCGCGGGCAGACCGGCCGGGCGGCCGGTGTCGCGCAGGCTCGCCAGGAGGGCCAGTTCGTCGGCGCGGGCCCGCTCCAGCAGGGCCCGCACCAGCCCGTCCTTGTTGCCGAAGAGGAACATCAGCACGCGCGTACTGGAGCCGATCGCCTCGGCCAGCGGGCGCAGCGACAGACCGGCCAGACCGTGGGTGAGCGCGTACGCGTACGACGCTTCCAGCAGTTCGGTCCGGCGCGCGGACGGGTTTGCCGTTGTCGGGGACACGGATCTAGCCTAGTGCCACTGACACACTCGTGTCAGTAACAGACGGGAATCACCCGCTACGGAGTGTGCGCGCATGCCTCATGAAGCTTCCCCACGGCAAGCCGTGATCCGCCCCGCCGACCGCCCCGGCGACCTCGGCTGGGTCGTCATGGCCCACGGCGAGCTGTACAGCGAGCAGTTCGGTTTCGGCCCCGGCTTCGAGGCCCTCGTCGCCAAGGTCGTCGGCGATCACGCGGCGGACCACGACCCCGCCACCGAGCGCGCGTGGATCGCCGACGTGGACGGTGTCCGCGCGGGCTGCGTGTTCCTCGTCGCCGGCGACCGCCCGGATGTGGCCAAGCTGCGCGTCCTGCTCGTCACCCCGGCCGCCCGCGGCCTCGGCCTCGGCTCCCGCCTCGTGGAGCACGCCCTGGCCTTCGCCCGCGAGGCCGGCTACCGGCGCGTGACCCTGTGGACCACCGACAACCTGACGTCGGCCCGCCGGATCTACGAGCACTTCGGCTTCGCGCTGACCGGCTCCGCACCCCACCGCGGCTTCGGGCCCGACCTGGTCGGGCAGACCTGGGACCTCGACCTCCGCGACAGCGCCGCGGCCTGACCGGCACCCCGGAGGGGCGACGTCCGGTTCTGACCGACCCCGGACTTGACACCCCGTCACTTTGCCCAACTCACAGGCCACTGCCAGGTGATCTCCCTACGGTGCCGTGTTCATGACAGACAACACCGACCCCCACATCCGGCGCCGTACCGTCCTGTTAGGGACGGGCGCCACCGCCGCCGCCCTCACCGTCGGCGCCACCGCCGCCTCCGACCTGATCGGCGACAAGGAGCCGACCGGCCTCGACCGTGCGGAGCCCGTCGCCGCCGCGGCCGTCTGCACCCTCACCAAGGAGCTGACGGAAGGCCCGTACTACCTCGACGGCGCACTCGTACGCGCCGACATCACCGAGGACAAGCCCGGCATCCCGCTGGACCTGGTCCTCACCGTCGTGGACGACGGCACCTGCGCCCCGATCGGCGACGCCCTCGTGGAGCTGTGGCACAGCGACGCGCTCGGCGAGTACTCCGGCTTCGTCGGCAACAACGGGCACCAGGAACCCGACAACGGCACCTTCCTGCGCGGCGGCACCCTGACCGGCAGCGACGGCGTCGTCCGCATCAGCACGATCTACCCGGGCTGGTACCGCGGGCGGGCCATCCACATCCACGTCAAGGTGCACACGGACGTCACCCTCACCTCGAACGGCTCGTTCAGCGGCGGGCAGGAACTGCACACCGGGCAGCTCTTCATCGCCGAGTCGATCACGACCGCGGTCGCGCGCGTCTCCCCGTACTCGACCAACACGGTGCCGCGCACCTCGCTCGCCCAGGACGGCATCTACGGCAACGGGGGCGCCGCCGCGGGCCTCATGACCGTGACCGGCTCCACCACCGCCGGCTACACCGGCAGCCTGACCCTCGGCATCGACCAGGGCTGACACACCCGCCCCACCGGGGAGGCGGCGGCGTCACGGTGCCCCTGGTGACGCCGCCGCCTCCCCGGCCAGCCGGAGGAGTTCGCGGAACACCTCCGCGGCTATGTCCGCGAAAGCCCGCTCCTCCCCCTCGCTCACCCACCGCGCGAACGCCACGCCGAACAGGGCCATGCCCGTCTGCGCCGCCACGGTGGCCGCGAGGTCCGCCACCCCCCGGGCGCGCAGGGCGTCGGCGAGCGTGGTGGCGAGGGACGCGATCTTGCACAGTTCGCGCTCCTGGAGGGCGGGGTTGGAGTCGATGACGGACGCGCGGGCCCGGGAGTGCGGCCGCCGCTCCTCCGAGAAGAACGGGGCCGCGGAGCGCACCGCCCAGGCGACGGCCTGGAGCGGGGGCGCGTCGGGCGGCGCCGCGCCGAGACCGGCGAGGAACGCCTCGGCGAGCCGCTCCTGCCCGTGGAAGAGGACCTCGCGCTTGTCGCTGAAGTGCCGGAAGAACGTCCGCTCGGTCAGCCCCACGGCCTGGGCGATCTCCGTCGCGGTCGTGCGCTCGTAGCCGCGGGTGGCGAACAGCTCCAGCGCGGCGGCCTGGAGCCGCTCCGGCGTCCCCGGTTCCCATCTCACCATGGCCCCCAGTCTAGTGATGGCAGTTCCTGACATACAGGCGTACAGTGATGTCTGTGACTGACGTCAGTCACAGACATCACATCGCAGACATCACATCGCAGACATCACTGCACTGTTCCTGTAGGAGTTCCGCCATGCGCGTTTTCGTCACCGGAGCATCCGGGTGGATCGGCTCCGCCGTCGTCGACGAACTGCTCGCCGCCGGTCACGACGTCACCGGCCTGGCCAGGTCGGAGGCGTCCGCCGTCAAGCTCGAGAGCAAGGGCGCGTTCGTCCGGCGCGGCGACCTCGACGACCTGGCCGGCCTGCGGGCCGCCGCCGAGGCCGCCGAGGCCGTCGTCCACCTCGCCAACAAGCACGACTTCGTGAACCAGGCCGCGACCAACGCCGCCGAGCGGGCCGCCGTACGGACCCTCGCGGACGCGCTGGTCGGCACCGACCGTCCGTTCCTGCTCGCGGCGGGGATCGCCGGGCTCGCCGAGGGCCGCCCGGCGACCGAGGCCGACCCCAACCCCTCCCACGGGCCCGACTCGCCGCGCGGCGGCACCGAGAACCTCGCGCTGGAGTACGTCGGCAAGGGCGTGCGCGCCGGCAGCCTGCGCTTCCCGCCGACCGTGCACGGCGCCGGCGACCACGGGTTCATCTCGGTCATCGCCCAGGTCGCCCAGGAGAAGGGCGTGTCCGCCTACCCCGGCGACGGCACCAACCGCTGGGCCGCCGTCCACCGCGGCGACGCCGCCCGCCTGGTCCGGCTGGCCCTGGAGCAGGCCCCGGCGGGTGCCCTGCTGCACCCGGTCGCCGAGGAGGGCGTCACGACCCGCGCCATCGCCGAGGCGATCGGCCGCGCCTACGACCTGCCCGTCGCCTCGGTCGACCCGGCCGAGGCGCAGAGCCACTTCGGCTGGATCGGCGCGTTCTTCGCGATGAACGGCGCGGCCACCAGCCACGTCACCCGGGACCTCCTGAAGTGGACGCCGACCGGGCCGACGCTCCTTGAGGACATCGCGGCGGGGGCGTACGGGGGGCGGTGACCGGACGGACCGCGCGCCGCGCCCGCCGCGGGTCAGCCGGCCGCCGGCCCGCCCCGGGTCAGCCGGCCGCCGGCTCCCGCTCCGGTCAGCCTGCCGCCGGCTCCCGCTCCGCCTCGAAGGAGGATGCCGGTGCCGTCGCCGCCTCCGCCGCCCGCTCCCGCCGGTGCGCCCGGATCGAGTAGGCCAGGGCCGCCGCCCACAGGGCGTACAGGGCGACGTAGAGGAGGACGGCGGGCGCGCCCGTCACCTCCGCCCAGTCGCTGTTGATCAGCGTGCGGACGTTGGTGACGATGATGACGCCGCCCACCGCCGAGCCGAGGACCCGGGGCGGGAAGATACGGACCAGCCACGCCGCGATCGGCGCCGCGACCAGGCCGCCGAGGAGGAAGGCGAGGACCCAGGTCCACTCGATGCCCTGGGAACCCAGAGAGAAGAGGAAACCGAGGCTCGCGGCGATCGCCACCAGGAATTCGCTGGTGTCGATGGAGCCGATCACCTTGCGGGGCTCCAGCCGGCCGCTGGCGAGGAGGGCGGGGGTGCCGACCGGGCCCCAGCCGCCTCCGCCGGTCGCGTCGAGGAAACCGGCGACGAGGCCGAGCGGGGTCAGGAAGCGCCGGCGCAGCGGCTTGCCCAGGCGGTCCTTGGGCAGGCCGCGCAGGGTGAAGCGGGACATGACGTACAGGCCGAGGCCGAGCAGGATCAGGGACATCACCGGCTCGGCGACCTCGGTGGAGAGCCGGGAGAGGACCGTCGCGCCCAGGAAGGACCCGACCGCGCCCGGCACGCCGATCTTCGCGACGACCTTCCAGTCGACGTTGCCGAACCGCCAGTGCGAGGCGCCGGACATCAGCGTGGTGCCGATCTCGGCGAGGTGCACGGTGGCGGAGGCGGCGGCCGGGTTGGTGCCCATGGCCAGGAGCAGCGTGGTCGAGGTGACGCCGTAGGCCATGCCCAGGCTGCCGTCGACCAGCTGGGCACCCAGGCCCGCGAGGGCGAGGAGTATCAGCGTGCGCATGAGGGTCCTTTCCCGGCTTTCCTACCGGATTTATGGGAAACGCCGCGGGCGAGATGCTAGGACACCAATCTGAGCGGGGCCTTAGAGTCGGAGAGCGACTGGCGCGCCGCCGGTGAAACCTCTTCCCACCTGGTCATATGACCATTGGGGGGTCGGCTGTACAGAATGGGGCCGCACATGAACAGCGCATGAACCCGCGCCGACTGGAGGCGCTCGATGGGAGGCGCTCCGCCTTGGAGCTGACCAGACGTACCTTCAGCGCCCTCGCCGGCACCACCGTTCTCGGTCTGGTGCTGGGCGGCGGGAGCAGCGGCGCGGTGCCCGAGGGCGCGGGCGGGACCGTACCCACCGGGCCGCCGCCGCCCCGGCCCCGCGCGGACGGGCTCCGCCACCAGGTCGGCCGTGACCGGTACTCGCTGCTGGTCGACGGGCGGCGGCTGGTGCTGTGGCCGGGTGAGTTCCATCCGTTCCGGCTGCCGAGCCCGGCGCTCTGGCGGGACGTGCTGGAGAAGATGCGGGCGCACGGCTACAACGCGGTCGAGGTGCCGGTGGCGTGGAACGTCCACTCCCCCGCGCCCGGCCGCCACGACTTCAGCGGCGTCCGCGACCTGGACCTGTTCCTGCGCACGGCCGCCGAGACCGGGCTGTACGTGGTGGTGCGGCCCGGCCCGTACATCGGGGCCGACGTGGACGGCGGCGGGCTGCCGGGGTGGCTGGCCGGGACCGCCGCCCGGCTCCGGACGACCGACGCGGAGTACCTGCGCCACGCCGACGCGTGGCTCGCCGCGGTCGACGCGCGGGTCCGCGGGCACCTCTACACGCGGGGCGAGGGCACGGTGCTGCTCTACCGCCTGGAGGAGCCCGGGGACTCCGCCGGCGCCCGCGCGCTGGCACGGCACGTACGCCGGACGGTGCGGGCCCACGGCATCGACGTACCCCTGGTCCCGGGAACGACGGAGCCGGTGCGCAGCTCCGACCTGGAGGAGGAGCGGCAGCGGCGGCTGGCCGGGCTCGCCGGCGGGACGGTCGTGCCGGTGGGGTCGCTGGCCTACGGCGGGATCAACCTCGGGTGGCTCGGCGCGCCCGCGCTGCCCAGCCGGTACGACGACGGCGCCGCGCTCGACGGAGGCCGCAAGCCGACGGACCGGCTGGGGCCGGTGCACCAGCTCGGCCAGCTGGTGCGGCACGTGCCGGACTTCGCCCGGCTGGAACCGGCGGCCGGGGTGCGCGCGGCCGACGACCGGGTGTCGGTACGGCACCTGGCCAACCCGGACACCGGCACTCAGGTGTACGTCCTGACCAACGACTCCGACGAGCAGGTGACGACCGCGCTCCCCGGAACCCCCGTGGCGGCGCCCGTCACCGTCGCGGCGCGGGACGCCAAGCTGGTCGCCGCCGGGATGTCGATGGGCGGGGAGCGGAAGCTGGCGTACTCCACCGCGCAGCCCATGATGTTCCTGAGCGTGGGCCGGCAGGACATCGCGGTGTTCGTGGGCCGGCGCGGCGAGACCGCGCAGGTGACGCTGGACTGCCCGAGCGAGCCGGAGACGATGCGGCTGGACGCGGAGGCGGCGTGGGCGTACGACCACGGCAGGCTGAACGTGTCGGTGCCGGTCGGCGTCGGCGGGCTCGCCCGGGTGTCCGTGGTGGGCGGCGGCTCCGACCGGACGCTGATCCTGCTCTTCGCCGACGGCGCGGCGTCGCTGCGGATGTGGCCGTGGGAGACCGGCACCGGCAAGGTGCTCGTCTACGGTCCGGCGCTGCTGCGCGGCGTCGAGCTGAGCGGCTCCACCGCGAAGCTCACCGGTGACGTGCGGGGCGCGACCGGCCTGGAGGTCTGGGCGCCGCACGGCATCACCGGGGTCACCTGGAACGGCACCGCGCCGACCGTGGCCGTCAGCCGGGCCAACAGCCTGACGATCGAGGGTCTGCTCCCGGCGGCGCCCGCCGTCGCGCCGCCCGCGCTCGGCACGTGGCGGCGGCGGGCCGGGAACCCGGAGTCCGACCCGGACTTCGACGACGGCGACTGGACGCGCGCCGACCGCACCCGGTCCCACAGCGCGACCCCCGTGCCGAAGGGGCGGCCGGTTCTCTTCGCCGACGACTACGGCTGCCACTACGGCGACGTCTGGTACCGGGCGCGGCTGACGGACGCCGCCGGGCTGGAGAAGGTCTCCCTGGCCCACCGCACCGGTCCGGACGGCTGGGTGGCGGCCTGGCTGGACGGCACGCCGCTGGGCACCGGGCGAGGCGCGGACGGGGAGACGAGGACGGTCCTGCGGCTGCCCCGCAAGCTCCGCGAGCGGTTCAAGGACCGGGAGGAGGCGGCCGTGCTCTCGGTGCTCGTGCGGCCCGGTCCGCACGACGCGCGCAAGACGGCGCGCGGCCTGACGGCCGTGGACTTCCCGGGGGCCTCGGCGGAGGCGGAGTGGCGGCTGCGGGGTGCGGCCGAGGCGGACCCGGAGCGCGGGGTCCTCAACAACGGCGGGCTGCACGGGGAGCGGGCCGGCTGGCACCTGCCCGGGTACGACGACGCGGAGTGGACGGAGACGGCGGCGCCCCACGGCGGTGCGCGCCAGGGCGAGACCTGGTACCGGACCGGTTTCCGGCTCGCCGTCCCGGCCGGGGTCGACGCCTCGTTCGGGCTGGTCCTGGAGGACGCCGGGAAGGGCCGCGCCTACCGCGCGCAGATCTTCCTCAACGGCTGGAACATCGGCCAGTACGTCGGCGACCGGGACGGCGCGCAGCACACGTTCACCCTGCCGAACGGCGTGCTGCGCACCCGGGGCGCCAACACCCTCGCCCTCGCGGTGCTCTCCGACGGGACGACGGGGAGCGGACCGGCGACGGTACGGCTGACCGTCCTTGGCACGGCGTCGACCGGCTGAGGAGGAGCGGGCGGTTCCCGTCGACCCGCCCGGCACCCGGCGCTACGTTGCCCCCCAGCGAGCGTCCCGGAACCCGTCCGGGACCCGGAAGGGGGCGACATGCCCGGCTGGGACAGCACCAAGTGCGTCAACGGATACCCCGACCCGTTCACCGAGCAGGACGCCGAGACGGTTGTCAACAGCGCCGACTTCTCGGCTCCTGTCCAGGTCATCAAGTCGAACTCGGGGGAAACACGGACGGCGTACACCTATGTCGAGTACAAGGGCTACAAGCTCTGCGTGGGCGGGCACATCCACCTCAATCCGGACGGCAGTTACAAGGGGCCCGGCAACAGCTTCATCTGCGGTTACGCGAAGTGGGAGATGCTGACGCCGGACCCCGCGACGAAGGTAATCGCCGGGTACACGAAGGACAGCGGCACGTTCCCCGGCAACGACCGCTACCCCCGCCGTATCACCTGAGCCTGCCGCTCACGCCAGCCGGATCACGTTCCAGGAGAGCGGTTCCAGTACGGCGGTGAGCGTGCCGTCCGTGAGGGTCGTGCCGTGCACCGGATGCGGCGCGACCCGCTCCGGCTCGGCCAGGGTGTTGCGGGCGTCGGGGTCGGCGTCCGCGAGGGCACTGTGCTCCACCACCCCGGTGAGGCCGAGACCGCCCAGGGCGACCTCCAGCGGCAGCGCCTCGGTGCGGGAGCGGTTGACGGCGAAGACGGTGACCGTGCCGTCCTCGGCGCGCACGGCGGTGGCGTGCAGCAGGTCCGTCTCGCCGTACTTCGCCGTCTCGTACGTCGGTGAGTCCACGCGGACGTCGAGGACTCGGCCCCGGCCGTACTTCGACGCGGCGGCGAACGGGAAGAACGTCGTCTGCCGCCATGCCGGGCCGCCCGGCTCCGTCATGATCGGGGCGATGACGTTGACGAGCTGCGCGAGGCAGGCGACGGTGACGCGGTCGGCGTGGCGGAGCAGGGCGATGAGGAGCGAGCCGAAGACGACGGCGTCGGTGACGCTGTAGCTGTCCTCCAGGAGGCGGGGTGCCTCGGGCCAGTCGAGCGGGTTCTCGGCGGCCTCCTTCTGGTGCTCCAGCATGTACCAGACGTTCCACTCGTCGAAGGAGAGGTTGATCTTCTTCTTCGACTTGAGGCGGGCGCCTATGTGGTCGCAGGTGGCGACGACGTTCTCGATGAACGACTCCATGTCCACGGCCGAGGCGAGGAAGGAGTCGACGTCGCCGTCGACGGGCTCGTAGTAGGCGTGCAGGGAGATGTGGTCGACGACGTCGTACGCCTCCTTGAGGACCGTCGCCTCCCACTCGGCGAAGGTCTCCATGGACTGGCCGGAGGAGCCGCAGGCGACGAGTTCGAGGTCCGGGTCGATCTGGCGCATGGCGCGGGCGGTCTCGGCGGCGAGGCGGCCATACTCCTCGGCGGTCTTGTGGCCCGTCTGCCAGGGGCCGTCCATCTCGTTGCCGAGGCACCACAGGCGGATGCCGAAGGGGTCCTTGTCGCCGTGCTCGACGCGGAGGTCGGACAGGGCGGTGCCGGAGGGGTGGTTGGCGTACTCCTGGAGTTCCAGGGCCTCGGCGACGCCGCGGGTGCCGAGGTTGACGGCCATCATCGGCTCGGCCTGCGGGCCGACCTTCTTCAGGAAGGCGATGTACTCGGAGAGGCCGAAACGGTTGGTCTCCGTGGAGCGCCAGGCCAGGTCGAGGCGGCGGGGGCGGTCCTCGGCCGGGCCCACCGAGTCCTCCCACTTGTAGCCGGAGACGAAGTTCCCGCCGGGATAGCGGACGGCGGTGACGCCGAGTTCCCTGACCAGGTCGAGGACGTCCTGGCGGAGGCCGGCCTCGTCCGCGGTGGGGTGGCCCGGCTCGTAGATGCCGGTGTACACGCAGCGGCCGAGGTGTTCGACGAAGCTGCCGAAAAGACGGGGGTTCACTTCGGCGATGGTGAAAGCCGGGTCGAGGGTGAAGCGGGCGGTGCGCATTGTTTCCTTTCGGGTGCCGGTGCGTTGTGGCTGGTCGCGCAGTTCCCCGCGCCCCTTGCGGGGCGCTGCTACTGGCCGGCGAGGCCCGTGTGGGCGACGCCCGCCACGATCTGGCGCTGGAAGAAGACGAAGACGACGATCAGGGGGAGGCCCGCCATCAGGCCGCCGGCCATGAGCTGGGCCCACTGGATGCCGTAGGAGTTCATGACGGTCGCGATGCCGTTCGGCATCGTCATCAGGTCGGGGTTGTTGGTCACCATGTAGGGCCACAGGAAGTTGTTCCACGAGCTGATGAAGGTGAAGATGCCGACCGCCGCGAGGGAGGGGCGGGAGAGCGGGAGGACGACGGTGAAGAAGACCCGCCAGCGGCCCGCGCCGTCGATGAACGCGGCCTCCTCCAGTTCGCGCGGGATGCCCTGGAAGAACTTGTAGAGGATGTAGACCATCGCGGCGGGCGCGCACTGCGGCAGGATCATGCCCCAGTACGTGTCGACCATGCCCATCTGCTGCACGGTGGTGAACAGCGGCACGCCCAGCACGGCCGGGGAGATCATGAGCCCGGCCATCACCACGCCCATCAGGACGCCCTTGCCGCGGAACTCGGTGCGGGCGAAGCCGTAGCCGGCGAGGGAGGCGACCAGCAGCACCACGGCCGTGACGCAGACGGAGACGACGACGGAGTTCACGAACCAGTTGGTGATGTTGCCGGTCTCGAAGAGCGCCTTCCACGCCTGGCCGGTCCACTCCGACGGCACCCAGTGCGTGGGCACCTCGACGGCCTCGGTCTCCGACTTCAGCGAGGTGAACAGCGCCCACAGGAGCGGGGAGAGGAGGGCCGCGGAGACCGCGGCGCCGAGGAGGGTGAGGATGAACTGGCTGGGCGTCCAGGCGCGGCGCCCCGTCGTGCGTGTCTCGGTGGCGGTGGTCATCGGCCGCCCTCCTCACGGTTGCGCAGCAGCCACATCCGCGCGAGGGCGACGGCCGCGATGAGCACGAAGAAGATGATGGAGATGGCGGAGGCGTAGCCCACGCGGTAGCTGGTGAAGCCCTGTTCGAGGGTGTACTGCACGAGGGCGCGGGTGGAGTCCTCCGGGCCGGTGGTGAAGTCGGTCATGACGACGGCCTGGTCGAAGACCTGGAGCGAGGCGAGGATCTGCAGGGCGATGACGAGGCCGGTGATGTTGCGGAGCATCGGCAGCGTGATGTGGACCATGCGGTGCCAGGCGTTGGCGCCGTCGAGCTTCGCGGCCTCGTAGAGGTGGGCGGGGATGCCCTGGAGGGCGGCGAGGTAGAGCAGGAAGCTGAAGCCGACGGTCCACCACACGGTGCAGACGACGACGGCGAGCAGGGCGTAGGACTTGTCGGTGAGCCAGGGCGTCTCGATGCCGAAGACGTGGTTGATCATGCCGTTGCCGGGGTTGAACAGCCACTGCCAGAGGTTGCCGGCGACGGTGGACGGCAGCAGGAACGGCAGGAAGAAGCAGAGCCGCCAGAGCCACTTGCCGCGCTCGATGTGGTGGGCGAGCATCGCCAGCAGGAAGGCGAGGACGGTGAGGGACGGCACCACGAGCAGGGTGAAGAAGGCGCTGCGGCCGAGCGCGTCCCACATCAGCTGGTCGTCGAGGGCCTCGCGGTAGTTGTCGAGGCCGATGAAGTTCGCGCCGTCGCCGGAGATGTTGGCGTCGGTGAGGCTGAGCCAGACGCCGCGCAGCAGCGGCCAGATCACGAAGAGGACGAACAGGGCGAGGAAGGGGGCCACGAACCAGCCGCCGTGCTGGAAGCCCTGCTTCCGGCGGACGGACGCGCTGCTCGCGGCGGCCTTCGTGCGGGCCGGGCGCAGGACGGTCTCCGCGCTGGTCGTCGTCATGCGGCTCCACCTCCCTCGGCGGCCGTCCGGCCGTCCATGGGGTTCTTGGCGGCGAGCAGTGTGGCGAGGGTGCTCTTCATGGTCCGGGCGGCGGCGTCGGGCCCCGCCGAGCCGGTCGTCGCGGAGACGACGACGGGGCCGACGCGCTGGGCGAGGATGCCGGTGGACCCGGCGAACCACACCTTGGGTTCGGTGGCCTGGTGGTCCATGGCCGTGACGTACTCGTTCTGCGGCTGGAGCTTCTGGTACGCCGGTGAGGACAGGGTGGGGGTGTAGGCGGGGATGTGTCCGCCGGCGGCCCACTGCTGGGCGTGTTTGACGACGTAGGCGGCGAGGCGGTGGGCGCCCTCGTTGGTGTCGCCGCCGCGGCCGGACTGGTGCGGCAGGACGAAGGAGTGCGACTCGGCGTGGGTGGCCGCACGGCCGAAGACGGGCGGGAGCGGGACGGCGCCGTACTCGACCTTGGCGGTGTCGAAGACGGGGACGGACCAGTTGCCCTCCCAGCAGAAGGGGGCGCCGTTGACGAACTGCTCGGCGCCGGCGGTGCCGCCGTAGCCGGGGTTGGCGTAGCCGTCGGTGAGGTGGCGGCGGAGGAACTCCAGGACCTGGGTGGCCTTGTCGGTGTCGAAGGTGACCTCGGTGTCGGTGTCGTCGAACCAGGTGCCGCCGAGCTGGGTGTAGAAGGCGACGAAGAACCACCACTGGAAGTTCTGGTCGCTGTGCCACAGGCCGATGGTCTGGAGCCCCTTGCCGGTGGCGGCCTTGGCCTCCTTGAGGACGTCGAACCACTCGTCGACGGAGGTGACCGGCACCATGTGGCCGTCGGCGCCGAGCAGGCCCGCCTTCTTCAGTACGTCCTTGCGGTAGAAGCAGAGCTGGACGTGGATGTCGAGGGGGAGGGCGTAGAGCTTGCCGTCGATGACGGCGCGTTTCCACAGGTCGGGGTTGAAGTCCTGCTCGCGGACGCCGTACTCGGCGAGGAGGTCCATGTCCCAGGGGTCCAGGAGGCGGCCCGGGGAGAAGCCGGTGACCCGGCCGAGGTGCATGACGCCGAGGTCGGGCGCGCGGTTGCCGGCCGCGGCCATGGCGAGCTTGGTGTAGAAGGGGCTGCCCCACTGGAGGGTCGAGTCCTTCACGTCGATGCCGGGGTTGTCCTCGCGGAAGGAGTCCAGCATCGCGATCATGTTGTAGCCGTCGCCGCCGCTGAAGAGGTTCCAGTACCGCACCCGGGTGTCCGCGCCGGAGGCGAGCGCGTCGGCTCCGGTCCCGAGCGCCGCGAAGCCGAAGCTTCCGGCGACCGTCAGCCCGCCGAAGGCGGCGAGCAGTTGCCTGCGATCCAGGCCAGGTCGTCCCATGCCCTGCCCCATCTGTTCGATGAATTGCGTGCGCGGCACAGCCCGGAACGCTCACGGGAGTGTTCGATATCTCGGATGCCGCCCGTAACTTCGAACGGAAGGTAAGGTCATGCGTGGAACGCGTCAATGGGTTGCGCAAGAAAAAGGGCAGCGACGATCGTTGAGCGATGGACGAACGGTCGGGCGAACACCTGACGCGGCATGATGCGGACGCGTACGCTCGGACCCTTCCGGACAGCCGGTGAGGAAGGGAAACGATGGACGTCGCCGGAGTGCGCAGGCAGGTGGCGCGGGCCGCCGCGACGCTCGGACGCTCACGGAACCGGTCCGCCCGTCGGCTGGCCACCGGACTCGCCGCCGGGCTGCGGGCCAGACCGCACCCGCCCCGTGACGTGCGCGCCCTCTGCCGGGCACTGTGCGAGGAGATGTCAGCCCGCCGCGGTGGACGCCCCGTCGTGCTGCGCTTCGAGTGCTTCCCCGACGAACTGGAGGTGACCGGGCTGTGGGTGGAGTTCCACGACCACGACCTGGTCATCGTCGAGCGGCGGGCCGAAGAGGTGCAGCAACTGGTGATCCTCGGTCATGAGTTGTGGCACATCCACGCCGGACACCGGCACCACCGCGCGGCCGGCCGGGCGGCGGCCCGTGCCCTCACCGGCACGTCGGACTGGCGTGACTCCGCCGTCGCCGTCGCCACGCGCAACGGCTCACGCGCGGCCGACGAGGCCGATGCCGACGCCTTCGGGTACCGGCTGGCCTCCGTGTTCCGGCACTGTCTGACCAGCGACGCCCTCGACCCGCCACCCGGACCTCTGCAGCGGTCCCTGGGCTACCTCGGCAGAGGAAGCGGGAAGCTGTGACGTCCGTGCCCCTGGCACTGGACGTCTCCGACACCGTCGGCGGCATCTCCGTGCTCTTCTGGCTGCCGATCGTGGCCCTCGCCGTCGCCCTGGCGCTGAAGCTGCCCAGCCTCGTACGGATGTGGCGCGACCCGATGCTGCGGGCCGTGGGCACGCTGCTCCTCTTCGCCTGTGCCGTCTTCGTCTTCGCGTCGCCGTCGGTCATCGGCTGGACCAACCGCGTCACCGGCGTCCCCAATGTCGCCGCCCCGCTGGTGTACTCCCTGCTCACCGCGTTGTGCGCGTCCTGGCTGCTGCTGATCGTGGCTTGGCGCAACGGCCTGTCGGAACGCTCGGCCGCCACCCGCCGCGCGGTGCGCCGGGTCGTCCTGGTCTACGCGTCGGTGGTCGCCGCCCTGTGGATGCTCTTCCTGTTCGCGGACGTCCCCGTCGAACGCCGCCGCGACCTGGACACCTACTACGCCACCACCCCGTTCATGCGCGAGCAGATCCTGCTCTACCTCTGCGCCCACACGGTGGCCTGCTCGGTCACCGCGTGGCTGATCTGGAACTGGGTGCGCACCGACGGCCTCGACGCGTGGCTCCGCTGGGGACTGCGGCTGCTGGGCATCGGCTACGCGTCCAACCTGCTGTTCGGCGCGGCGAAGCTCACCGCCGTCACCGCCCGCCTGACCGGACACGACCTCGACGGGCTGAGCACCGACCTGGCGCCGACGGCCGCGTCCGTGTCGGCCACGCTCGTCGCGGTGGGCTTCATCCTGCCGCACGCCGGACAGTACCTCCAGGAACGGCAGCGACTGCGGCTCGGACACCGGGCTCTGCGCCCCCTGTACCTGCTGCTGCGGGAGAAATGCGGGGGCGGCGTGCGCTTCACCCCCTGGTCCACGGCCGAGATGCGCCTGCTGCGCCGCGAGACGTTCGTCCGGGACTCCCTGCTTCAGCTCTCCCGGTATCTGGACGAGCGGCTGCGCGAACGGTCCTACGCCGCGGCCCTGCGTCTCGGCCACCCCCCGGACCGGGCCAGGTCCCTGGCCGCCGCCGTCATGGTTCTGGAAGCCGTCGCCGCCCGGAAACGGTCCCCGGAGACCGGCAGCGGCGACACACCTTCCGCGTCGGAGACCGCCTACCTGTTGCAGGAAGTGCGGGCCGTGTCCCGCGCCCTCGGCGACCGACCGGGGCTCGCGGCGGTCCACGCCCGAGCGACCCGTTCCGGCAGAAAGAACGTTGCCGCATGACACCAAGCACCCCTCTCCTCAGAACAGCCGTCGTCCTGGGGGGATCCCACACCGGCATGCTCGCGGCGCGGGCCCTGTCCACGGCCGTCGAACGCGTGGTCGTCGTGGAGCGCGACGCCCTGCCCGTCGGACCGGCGCCCCGCCGGGGCCTGCCGCAGGCCCGCCACGCCCACATGCTGTGGTCGGGCGGAGTACGGGCCGTCGAACGTCTGCTGCCGGGCGTCACCCGCGTCCTGCGGACCGCTGGGGCCAACCGGGTGCCGGTCACCGCCGACATGGTGGTGATGGGGCCGCGCGGCTGGTTCCGACGCTGGCCCGAGTCCCACCATGTGATCCTGGCCGGGCGCGACCTGCTGGACGCGACGATCCGCGCCCAGGTTCTCGCCGACCGGCGGATCGAACTCATCGACCGGGCCGAGGCGGTCGCGCTCACCGGAACGGCCGCCACGGTCACCGGCGTCCGCATCCGCCCCGCGCGGGGACCCGAGAGGAGCCTCCGGGCGAGTCTGGTCGTCGACGCCACGGGCCGCGGCTCACGGGCCGCGCAGTGGCTGGCCCGGCTCGGCCTGCCCCGCCCGGAGCAACGCGAGGTGGACCCGGGCCTCGCGTACGCCAGCCGGCTCTTCCTCGCCCCCGAGGCGGCCCGCGGGCGCTTCCCCGTCGTCAATGTGCAGCCCGACCCCCGCGACCGCGGACCCGGCCGGGCCGGCTTCCTGCTGCCCGTCGAGGACGGCCGGTGGATCGTCACCCTGTCCGGCACCCGCGGTGGCCGGCCCTCCCCGGCCGAGGAGGACTTCGTCCGGTTCGCCCGCGAGGAACTGCGGCACCCGATCATCGGCGAGCTGATCGAGCGCGCCACGCCGCTGAGCGGAGTGGCGTACACCCGGTCCACCGCCAACCGCCGCAGCTTCTACGAGCGCATGCCGGCCTGGCCGGAGGGGTTCGCCGTGCTGGGCGACGCGCTCGCCGCGTTCAACCCGCTCTACGGGCACGGCATGACCGTGGGCGCATACGGCGCGGTGGCGCTGCGGGACACCGTCCACCGGCACGGGTGGGACACGCCCGGACTGGCGCGGCGGATCCAGCGCGCCGTGGCGCGTCGGGCCGGAGCCGCCTGGAACCTGGCCGTCGGCCAGGACGTGTTCTACCCGGGGGCCACCGAGGGCGGCCCCACCCCCGGCGACCGGCTGCTCGCCGGATACGTCGACCGGCTCATGCTCACCGCCACCGGCAACGGGCGCATCGCCCGCCGGGTGACCGACGTGACCTCGATGGAGCGGGGTACCGCCGTGCTGCTGGAACCGGCCGTGCTGCTGGCAGCGGTGGCGGGCCCGCTGAAACCGCCGCTCGACGGTCCGCCGCTGAGCGCCGCGGAGCGTGGGGCGGCGGGGCTGCCGTAGCGGCGGGCCCCGCCCGGGGACGCGGGGTCAGCCGGCGAACGCCGGCTGCGGCAGGCCCTTGCCCGCTCCCGGGAGGACCAGGACCGAACCCGCCAGCGGGTGCGGGGCGGTGAGGCCGGTGCGGGCCGTCGTGAGGTACAGGTCGGTGAGGTCCGCGCCGCCGAACGCGCAGGCCGTCACGCGCGGCACCGGCAGGTCGACCACCCGGTCCAGGCGGCCGTCGGGGGTGTACCGGCGGACCGCCGACCCGTCCCACAGCGCCACCCACACGCAGCCGTCCGCGTCGACGGTGAGACCGTCGGGCAGCCCGGCGCCCTCCTCGACGGTGGCCAGCGGGCGGCGGCCGGAGACCTCACCCGTGCCGGCGTCGTAGGTGAAGACGTCGATACGGCGGGTCGGGGTGTCGATGTAGTACATGAGCCGGCCGTCGGGGCTCCAGCCGGTGCCGTTGCTGACCGTCACGTCGTCCAGGACGGTGGTGACCGTGCCGTCGCCGGTGACACGGGAGAGCGTGCCGCCGCCCCGCGCCTCGTCGTAGCGCATGGTGCCGGTCCAGAGCGAGCCGTCGGGGGCGACGGCGGCGTCGTTGGCGCGGCGGCCCGGCACGGCCTCGCGGTGCAGGACGCGCAGGCGGCCGTCCGGGTCGAGGAGGGCGACGCCGTCCCGCAGGTTGAGGACGAGTCCGCCGCCGGCCCGCGGCTTGGCGGCGCCGACGTGCTGCTCGGTGGTGCGCACGGCCCGGCGCCCGGTCGCCGGGTCGTAGGTGTGCACCCGGCAGCCGAGGATGTCGACCCAGATCAGGTGCCCGGCGGCCGGGTCCCAGGTGGGGCCCTCCCCCAGTTCCGCCTCCGCCCGTACCGCCAGGTCCACTGCGTACGTCATGCCGCGCTCCGGTATCCGAGGTGTTCCGACAGGTCGGCCGCGCCCTTGGCGGCGAGTTGTTCCAGTTCCGTCCGGCGCTCGTCGCTCCAGCGGATCATGGGGACGGAGATCGAGAGGGCCGCCACGACGCGGCCGGTGCGGTCGCGGACCGGGGCGGCCACGCAGCTCACGTCCGGGTTGGACTCGCGGCTCTCCACCGCGATGCCCCGCTCCCGGATCTCCGTCAGCGCCTCGCGCAGGCGGCCGGGGTCGGTGATGCTGTTCGGGGTCATCGCGGCCAGCTCGGCGTTGTCCGGCAGCCGGGCCGCCAGCTCCGTCTCCGGGAGCGAGGCCAGCAGCATCTTGCCGACCGACGTGCAGTGCGCGGGCAGCCGGCGGCCCGCCGCCGACACCATGCGCACCGCGTGCGTGGAGTCGACCTTCGCGATGTAGATGACGTCGGTGTCCTCCAGGATCGCCACGTGCACCGTCTCGTCGCAGGTCTCGGCGACGGTACGGGCGACCTGCTGGCCCTCGGCCGCGAGGTCGAGGTGCTCGGCGTAGCGGGCCCCGAGCTGGTAGGGGCGTACGCCGAGCCGGTAGCGTCCGGGCTGGCCCGGTACGGGGACGATGTACTTCCGGGCGGCGAGCGTGGTGACCAGCTCGTGCACGGTTGTGCGCGGCAGCTGGAGCCTGCGCACGATGTCGGGGGCGGAGAGTGTGCCGTCCCCGTCGAGGAAAAGTTCGAGGATGTCGAGAGCCCTGGTCACAGCTGGTACGAGGCGTCCCATGTCCGGCTCCCCCTCTCTGGTGTCTCGGCGCCGTGTTCGAGATTTCAACAGGCGATCGGCATGACGAACAGAGGCTATCCAGACCGTCTTCCGCAGGCAACGGTCCGGCGTCCCCGCGTCGCGGTGCGCGACGATGGCCGTATGCCGTCCGCACCGCGCCCCTTCACCCCCGTCGACTTCCAACTGGTCCTCCTGCGCCGCATGGCCGACCACAACCCGGCCCTGGTCGACGAGGCCCGCCGCACCCTGGGCGCCTCGCTCACGGAGCTGCGGGAGGCGAACAAGCGCTGGCAGGCGATGGTCCGTTCACCGCGTGCCCGCTCGGCGGCGGCCCGGTACCGGTCGCTCCTGGGCGAGCCCGAGACGGTCACGGCCCGCCGTGTCGGCGACCTGGAGTGCGAGGCCCGCGCCTGGCCGCTCCCCCTCTGGCCGGACCTCCGCTTCGAGATCCTGGTCGCCACGGACGGCACGGTCTGGAACGAGTGGCTGGTCCGCGCCCCGGGCAGCCCGGCTCCACGGCTGCGCACCCTCTCCGACCTGACCCCCTGGTCCTGCACGGTCGACGAGGCGGCCCGCGCCTTCGCCCCCGCCCGCCCCCTCCAGGGCTCGGCCCCCACCCGCTGGGGGCTGCGCTTCGACGCCCCGGCCACCACCGGCGAACTCCACACGGTCACCGCCGAGTTCACCTGGGGCCTGCTGCAGAGAACCGCCGTGAATCAGCGCCCCGAAGGGGCGCGGGGAACGGCGCGACCAGCCACAAACAACCCGCACCCGACCGACGAGGTCCAGACGACCGACGAGGTCTAATCCCCCGGCTCCCAGTCGAGCAACCGCACCTTCGCCACCGTACGGACATGCCGCCGCATCGCCGATGCGGCCCGCCGGGGCTCGCCGTCCGCGATCGCGTCGAGAATGGCCCGGTGCTGGGCCAACGACCGCCCCGGCCGTCCCGGCTGCCGCAGCGACTCCGTCCGGCTCTCGGCGATCTGCTCGCCGATCGACCGCATGAACTCCGCGAGCAGCGAACTGTGCGCCGCCGCCGTCACCGCCGCGTGGAAGAGCCGGTCCCCCTCGATGCCGTGGCGGCCCGCCGCGATCTCCTCGGTCATCACGTCGAGCGCGGCCCGCATCGCGGCGACGTCGTCCTCCGTGCGGCGCTCGGCGGCCAGTTCGGCGAGTTTGGTCTCCAGCGCCTCGCGGGCCTCCAGGACGTCCGGCAGACGCCGCCGGCGTTCGACCATCTCCTCGACGGGCTCGACGTCGAGGCTGTCGCGGACGAGGTACGTGCCGCCGCCGTGCCGCGCCTCGACCAGGCCCTGGACCTCCAGGACGACGATCGCCTGCTTGACGGAGGCCCGGCTCACGCCGAGCCGCTGGGCGAGGTCCCGTTCGGGCGGAAGGCGGTCGCCGGCCCGCAGGCCGCCCTCGGTGACGTACTGCCGCAGCCGGTCGAGCACCTGCTCGTACAGGCGCTGCCGGGGCATCGGGCGCAGGGCGTCGCTCACGTCTTCCCCCTCTCCGTCGGAGATTAACACCGGGGCGGCGACCGACGGTGAACTGGCCGAGTGGATGAGCCAATCCGTGCGCGACCCCTTGACGGGCACGGGCAGCGGGATCACGCTGACCGGGCCCGTCCCCCACGCCGAGTGGCTCAGCCACTCAGCCAGTCGGCCAGCCGTACCCGCCCACGTCGGGAGCCCGCATGTCCCCCGAACTCGTCTCGATCCTCGTCCTCGTGGTGGTGTTCACCATCGCCACCACCCGTTCCGTCAACATGGGCGCCCTCGCCTTCGCCGCCGCCTTCGGGGTCGGCACCCTCGTCGCGGACCTCGACGCCGACGGCATCTTCGCCGGGTTCCCCGGTGATCTCTTCGTCGTCCTCGTCGGGGTGACGTACCTGTTCGCCATCGCCCGCGCCAACGGCACCACCGACTGGCTGGTGCACGCCTCGGTGCGGCTGGTGCGCGGGCGGGTGGCGCTGATCCCCTGGGTGATGTTCGCGCTGACCGGCGCGCTCACGGCGATCGGCGCGGTCTCCCCGGCGGCGGTCGCGATCGTCGCGCCGATCGCGCTGAGCTTCGCCACCCGGTACAAGATCAGTCCGCTGCTGATGGGCACGATGGTGGTGCACGGCGCCCAGGCGGGCGGCTTCTCCCCGATCAGCATCTACGGGTCCATCGTCAACGGCATCGTCGAGCGCGAGAAGCTGCCGGGCAGCGAGATCGGGCTGTTCCTCGCCTCGCTGATCGCCAACCTGGTCATCGCGGCGGTGGTGTTCGTGGTGTGCGGCGGGCGGAAACTGTGGGCGGCGGGCGCGGTGGACCCGGCGGACGCGGTGGACCCGGCGGGGAGCGGCGACTCCGGGCGCGCGTCGGGCCCCTGGGCCGCCTCGGGCCCCGGGGCCGCCTCCGGACCCGGGGTCGCCTCGGGACCCGGGGCCGTGGAGGGCACGGGAGGCGGCGGTGCCGCCCGCCCCGCCCCCACCGCCGTCGCCGTACGCGGCGAGGAGACCGGCGGGGCCACCGCCACCGTCCTCACCCCGCCGCGCGTCGCCACCCTCGCCGCGCTCCTCGCCCTCGTCGTCGCCGTCCTCGGCTTCGACCTGGACGCGGGTCTGACCGCCGTGACGCTCGCGGTGCTGCTGAGCGCCGTCTGGCCCGAGGACAGCCGCCGGGCCGTCACCGAGATCGCCTGGTCCACCGTCCTGCTGATCTGCGGTGTCCTCACCTACGTCGGTGTCCTGCAGGAGATGGGCACCATCACCTGGGCGGGCGAGGGCGTCGGCTCCATCGGCGTCCCGCTGCTCGCCGCCCTGCTGCTCTGCTACATCGGCGCGCTGGTGTCGGCGTTCGCCTCCTCGGTGGGGATCATGGGGGCGTTGATCCCGCTGGCCGTGCCGTTCCTCGCGCAGGGTGAGATCGGCGCGGTCGGGATGGTCGCAGCGCTCGCGGTGTCGGCGACGGTCGTGGACGTGAGCCCGTTCTCCACCAACGGCGCGCTGGTGCTGGCGGCGGCACCGGACGTCGACCGGGACCGTTTCTTCCGGCAGCTGATGGTGTACGGAGGGATCGTGGTGGCGGTCGTACCGGCCCTGGTGTGGCTGGTGCTGGTCGTGCCCAACTCATAAGCGGAACGAAGGAGCAGCACGCGTGTCCTCACTCTTCCCGGCCCTGACCGACGCCCCGGACCACACCCCGGACGACCGGCCCGCCCTCCGCTTCGGCGCACGTTCCCTCAGCTACGCCGAACTGGCCTCGGCGGCCGGTGCCACGGCGCACCGGGTCCGGGGGGCCGGCCGGGTGGCCGTCTGGGCGACACCGGAGCTGGAGACGGCCGTGGCCGTGGTGGCCGCGCTGCTCGCCGGGGTGCCCGCCGTGCCGCTCAACCCGAAGTCCGGCGAGAAGGAGCTGCGGCACATCCTCACCGACAGTGCCCCGGCGCTGCTCCTCGCCGCTCCCGGCGACGACCTGCCCGCGCCGCTCGCCGGGCTGCCCCGGGTCGACGTGGACGTGGCGGCCACGGGCGCCGTGCCCGAGGACCGGTCGGCCGACGGCGATCCCGCGCTGGTCGTCTACACCTCCGGCACCACCGGCCCGCCCAAGGGCGCGGTCCTCCCGCGCCGGGCCCTCGCCGCCACCCTGGACGCGCTCGCCGACGCCTGGGGCTGGACCGGCGAGGACGTGCTGGTGCACGGGCTGCCGCTGTTCCACGTGCACGGCCTGGTGCTCGGCACCCTCGGCCCGCTGCGGCGCGGCGGCGCGGTGCGCCACCTCGGGCGGTTCTCCACCGAGGGCGTCGCGCGGGAGCTGAACGCCGGCGCGACCATGCTCTTCGGCGTGCCGACGATGTACCACCGGATCGCGGAGGCGCTCCCCGCCGAGCCGGAACTGGCCGAGGCGCTGGCCGGGGCGCGGCTGCTGGTCTCCGGTTCCGCCGCGCTGCCCGTCCACGACCACGAGCGGATCGCCGCCGCCACCGGACGCCGGGTGATCGAGCGGTACGGGATGACGGAGACGCTGATGAACACGAGCGTCCGTGCCGACGGCGAGGCCCGCGCCGGGACGGTGGGCGTACCGCTGCCCGGGGTGGAGCTGCGGCTCGTGGAGGAGGACGGCTCCGAGGTGGCCGCCCGCGACGGTGAGAGCGTCGGCGAGATCCAGGTGCGCGGTGCCCACCTGTTCACCGAGTACCTCAACCGGCCCGACGCGACCGCCGGTGCCTTCACCGCCGACGGGTTCTTCCGCACCGGCGACATGGCGGTCCGCGACCCCGACGGCTATGTCCGCATCGTCGGCCGCAAGGCCACCGACCTGATCAAGAGCGGCGGGTACAAGATCGGCGCCGGGGAGATCGAGAACGCGCTGCTCGAACACCCGGCGGTGAAGGAGGCGGCCGTCACGGGCGAGCCCGACGCTGACCTGGGCGAGCGGATCGTGGCCTGGGTGGTGCCGGCCGACCCGCACTCCCCGCCCGGCCTGCCGGAGCTGGCCGACCACGTCGCCGCCCGTCTCGCCCCGCACAAGCGGCCCCGGGTGCTGCGCCACCTCGACGCGCTGCCCCGCAACGACATGGGGAAGATCATGAAGCGGTCGCTGAGCCATGGCTGAGGCGGTCCCGCCGGGCGGCCGGCCCGTACGGCTCTCCGCCCGCGACGCCCTCGCCCTCGTCACCGACGACTTCGCCGAACTCCCGTATCCGGCACGGGATTCGGAGCCCGACGGCCCGCTCGGCTGGCAGGGGTACGACGACGCCCGTGCCCGCGCCGCCGGGCGGACCGGCGAGTCGGAGTCCGTCGT
The DNA here is from genome assembly GCF_034105845.1 of Streptomyces sp. CRN 30. Lineage (NCBI taxonomy): Bacteria > Bacillati > Actinomycetota > Actinomycetes > Kitasatosporales > Streptomycetaceae > Streptomyces > Streptomyces sp. CRN 30. Next base: position 29,006 of record NZ_JAVRHI010000133.1, read on the forward strand.
CTGCGGCACCGGCCGCGTCGAGGGCACCCCCGCCGTGCTGATCGCCTTCGAGTTCGGCTTCCTCGGCGGCTCGCTGGGACAGCGCACCGGGGACCGCCTTGAGGCGGCGTACGAGCACGCCCGTGCCCATCGGCTGCCGGTCGTCCCGCTCGTCGCCACCGGCGGCAGCCGGATGCAGGAGGGCATGCTCGCGCTGACCCAGCTCCAGCGGGTGGCCCGGCAGTCGGCGCTGACCCGGGCGGCCGGGCTGGCGCAGATCGCCGTCCTGCGGGACCCGGTCACCGGGGGCGGCTGGGCGACGCTCGGCGGCGGCGCGGACGTGGTGCTGGCGCTGCCGGGCGCGCAGGTCGGGTTCGCCGGGTCCCGGGT